>NZ_SPKP01000001.1:0-63274 GCF_023127835.1 Pseudomonas sp. B329
GGCATTCCGGGCTCTTTTCCAAAAGTGACCCGCTGTAAAAGCGGAACCAATATCAGCCGTTACCGCAGCAATGGATATGTACTCGGTATAACTGTGTCGGCTGCCTGGCCGCCTTCGCGAGCAAGCCCCACATTTTGCCCCCGGAACATCAGGCAGAAAACGTTACGCCAGGCTCTTGCTGACCACCTCATACACATCGCTGGACAGCTCGCCACACGCAAGAATGCGCTCCAGCTGCGCCTTCATCAGCGCCTGGCGTGCGCTGTCATACTTGCGCCAGCGCGTCAGCGGCGCCAGTTGGCGCGAGGCGATCTGCGGGTTCAAGGTGTTGAGCTCGATCACCAGATCCGCCAGGAAGCGATAACCCGAGCCATCCGCCGCATGGAAGTTGACCAGATTCTGGCCGGCGAATGCGCCGATCAAGGCGCGCACCTTGTTCGGGTTCTTGATGGTGAACGCCGGGTGTCCCATCAACGCCTTGACCCGCGCCAGCCCGCCCGGCAACGTGCTGCCGGCCTGAACACTGAACCACTGGTCCATTACCAACGGGTTGTCCTTGAAGTTCTCGGCAAACACCGCCAGCGCCTGGGCCTTTTCCGCTTCGAACGGCGAGTTCACCAGCACCGCAAGGGCCGTCAGGCGTTCGGTCATGTTATCGCTGGTGTCGAACTGATCCAGGGTGGCCGCCAATACTTCTGGCTTGCCGCTGAGCATCAGGTACGACAACGCGATGTTCTGCAAGGCACGGCGGGCAAAGTGCTCGGCCTCTGCCACGTACGGCGTTTGCTTGGACAGCTCACGATTGGCCTGGTAGCGCAGCCACAAGCCTTCGAACAGGTTCTCGGCCAGTTGCTTGCGGGCATATTCACGGGCCGCGTGGATCGCATCCACATCCGCCACTTCGCTGATTTCCGTCAGGTAGGCTTCACTTGGCAGCGAGAGCATTTCCGCGACCATGGCCTGGTCGAGACTTTCGTCGCTCAATACCGTGCGCAGCGCATCGATCAGGCGCTGGTCCAGCTTCAGCGGCTGGCCTGCCTGATGCTGGGCGATCAGTTCCTGCAACACCTGCACCGACAGCTGCTGGCCGGCATCCCAGCGGTTGAAGCCGTCGCTGTCGTGCTGCATCAGGAACATCAACTGATCGCGGTTATACGGGAAGCTCAATTTCACCGGCGCCGAAAACCCACGCAACAGCGAAGGCAACGGCTTTTCAGCGACATCGACGAAGGTGAACGTCTGCTCGGCTTCAGTCACCGAGATCACTCGTGAGGTGCCTGCAGCTGTAGCCTCACCGGCCAGGCGCAAGTTGATTGCGGCGCCCTGCCCGTCCAGCAGGCCCAATTCCACCGGGATCACGAACGGCAGTTTTTCGACCTTGTCCGGCGTTGGCGGGCAGCTCTGGCGGAAGGTCAGGCTGTAGGTCCTGGCCGCCGCGTCGTAGGACTCGCTCACCGCCAAGCGTGGCGTACCCGCCTGGCTGTACCAGCGTTTGAACTGGCTGAGGTCGGCGCCATTGGCGTCTTCCATGGCCTTGATAAAGTCGTCGCAGGTCACGGCCTGACCGTCATGGCGTTCGAAGTACAGGTCACTGCCTTTGCGGAAGCCTTCGGCGCCGAGCAAGGTGTGGATCATGCCGACTACTTCCGAGCCCTTTTCGTAAACGGTCAGGGTGTAGAAGTTGGAGATCTCGATAAAGCTGTCCGGGCGCACCGCGTGGGCCATAGGGCCAGCGTCTTCGGCGAACTGGTGCGTACGCAGATAGGCCACATCCTGAATGCGCTTGACCGTGGCCGAGTTCATGTCGGCGGAGAAGCCCGAATCACGGAACACGGTGAAGCCTTCCTTGAGCGACAACTGGAACCAGTCGCGGCAGGTCACGCGGTTGCCCGACCAGTTGTGGAAGTATTCGTGGGCGACGATGGCTTCGACGCGCTGGTGGGCGGCGTCGGTAGCGGTTTCGGCGCGGGCCAGCACGGCGCTGGAGTTGAAGATATTGAGGCCCTTGTTCTCCATGGCGCCCATGTTGAAATCGTTGACCGCCACGATCATGAAGATATCCAGGTCGTACTCGCGGCCGTAGGTTTCTTCGTCCCAGCGCATGGATTTCTTCAGGCTGGTCATGGCGTGCTGGCACTTGTCGATGTTTTCCGGCTCGACGTAGATGCGCAACGCGACTTCGCGATGGGTCATGGTGGTGAAGCTGTCTTCGACGCACCACAGGTCACCGGCCACCAGCGCAAACAGGTACGCCGGCTTCTTGAACGGATCTTCCCAGGTCGCCCAGTGCCGGCCGTCTTCGCCAGGGCCACTGGCAATCGGATTGCCGTTGGACAACAGCACCGGGTAGCTGTGCTGCTCGGCGATCACCGTGGTGGTGAACACGCTCATTACGTCCGGGCGGTCGAGGTAGTAAGTGATCTTGCGAAAGCCCTCGGCCTCGCACTGGGTGCAGAACATACCGCTGGATTTGTACAAACCTTCCAGGGCAGTGTTGGTTTCCGGATGGATCTTGACCGTGGTGTCGAGGGTGAAGGTCTCACTCTTTGGCTGCACGGTCAGGTGGCTGTCGGTCAACTGGTAGTCAGCGTCCGTCAGCGGCTGGTCGGCCAGGTTGACGCTCAACAGTTCAAGTTGCTGGCCGTCGAGTACCAAGGGCGGCAAACCGGCGCCGCGCTCGGGGTTGCGGCGCATCACCAGCTGCGCGTGGACCAGGCTGTGGTCCTCGAACAACTCGAAGGTCAGGTGCGTCTCGTCGATCAGGTAGTCCGGCGCCTGATAGTCCTTAAGGTAAATCATCTTCGGTTGTTCGGTGCGCATGCTTGGGATCCTTCTACTGATGCACGGCGAGCTGGTAGGCCGTGTATTTACGAATATTGATGACGCCGGTATCGAAGATCAGGTATTGGCCCTTGATCCCCAGCAGCGTGCCTTCGGCAATCGGGTTCTTGTCCAGGTTGAAGCTGACGATCTTGGTCGGATACTGCTCGACCGGGTAGCGGATTTCAATCGGCTCGATGTCGGCAATGGTTTGGATGGCTTGCAGGCCAAAGCGTTCCTGCAAACCCAGCAAGCCTTCGGCGCAGGAGGCGAACAGCTCATCGCGCACCTGCTTGAGGTCCACCGATTGCGCGTCGCCCTTGAGCAAGGCGCGCCAGTTGGTCTTGTCGGCCACCTGGCTGCGGAACAGGTCTTCGACGAAGCCGGACTGCTGGCGAGTCGACACGCGCATGATCGGCAATGCCTGGCTGGCACCCTGGTCCAGCCAGCGGGTGGGCAGCTGGGTGGCACGCGTGATGCCGACCTTGACCCCCGACGAATTGGCCAGGTACACCACATGGTCGGTCATGCAGAATTTTTCGCCCCAGCCCGGATCACGGCAGGTGCCGGCGTCGTAATGGCAACGCTCGGGGCTCATGATGCACAGGTCACACTGGGCCAGCTTGGTCATGCACGGGTAGCAATACCCTTGACTGAAGCTGGTCTTGGTCTTGCGCCCGCAATGGCTGCAATGAATGGCACCCAGGTACTCCAGGCGCACATGGGTGCCGATCATCGGATTGACCGGCACCTCGACATCGCCCAGGCGAAACGCATATTGAACAGTCGGCTCACCAAGTTGCGCCGACATTTTGCTGACTGCACCGCGACCAATTTCAATCAATGGATCGCATCCGACTTGAACAGGATGTTCGCCACCGGCTCCGACTTGGACGCGCATTCCTGCGGGCCCATATAGCCGGTACGCTGCTCTTCGGGCAGGTTCTGGATCTCCCAGGCGATCATCGCTTGCAGGGACAATTCGCGCTGTTCGGCGGTGAGCTTGCGGCCATCGGACCATTTGCCGATTTCCACGGCGAGCTTGAGGCTTTCGTAGATATCGGGGGTGATGTTTTCGATCATTTCAGCAAAAGAGGACATTCGGCTCTTCCTTATCAAATAGACGATTTGCGACGGTTGTACAGCCCGCCGAGCAAACCGGTGAGGCAACCGATAACCAGGCCGCCGACATGGGCCGCGTTGGCGATTTGGCCGAAGCCGATCATCGAGACCAGCCCCGACAGGCAGAGCAGCAGCCACACCAGCATCATCACCAGCACCCCACGGGGCAGGCGATAGGCTGGGTTGGGTGACAATAGTTGAAAGATCCAGCAATGCCCGAGCAGGCCATACAACACACCGGACAAGCCACCGAACAGGCCAGGGCCGCCATAAGCGTATTGCGCGTAGTTGGAGACCAGGCTGAACAACAGGGTCAGCCCCAGCAAGTTGATACTGCCCTGGCGCGCTTCGATGCGCCGGCCCAACTCCCAGTACCACATGCCGTTCATGGCCAGGTGCAGGATGCCGAAGTGGATCAGCATCGGCGTGACCAATCGCCACCACTGCCCTGAAGCGAGCGTGTCGGCCAACGGCGTGAACTGGATGTACTCGCCCAGCACCCGGAACGGCAGGAACGTCAGCCAGGCCATGGCTTGCAGGTTTTCACCAAGCAGGGTCACGGCGCCGATAATCAGGCTGGCCAACAGCACCAGCGCCGTGACAGGGCTATGACGCAGCTGCTGGACGAAACCTGGCCGTGCAACTGGCGCCTGTTCAGGAATATCCAGCTGCTGGTCCGGGTCGCCGGCAGGAAAGCGTTGATACAACACGCGCACGTCATCGCTGATGGTTTCAGGCACCCACAACACTTGCTCACCCGCCTCTTCACTGACGCGATGGGGCACCTGCATGCGTTGCAGCAACTTGACGAAACCACCCAGGTCGACACTCAGGGGCAAGCGCAATACGGCTACGGTACTCATGGAATGGCCTCGGGTCGCTCAACGTCGACCCATACAAATTTACGCGGATCCAGTTGGGTTTCCTGGTCGAGTCGATACGCCACCAGCTTGCCGTACAGCACCGCGCTGTAGTCCAGGCAGGCCAGGTTCGGGCGGATCGGCGCCGGTTTGCCACTGCGCCAGTAATGGCCGACGAACAACAACGGCTCGTCGACGCCGTAGCGCAGCAGGGAATTCTTTTCGGTGGACGACAACGGCGTGCGCGCCACCGGCTCTGGCAAAGCGTCGGGCTGGAACACGATGTCACCGTAGGTCTTGGGGTCATCTTCCCAGAACTTGGTGCGGAAGAACGACCGCGTCAAGCCATCGCCGCCGGTCAGGGTCAGACCGTCGGGCAGGCGCATATCGGTGCCGCGCAACAGCCGATCGAAGGCGTTGCAGGCGAAGCTGCCCGGTACGGCGGCGGCTTGCAGGAAGTGCTGGTCGATGCAGCCATCCGGGAAGGTGGCGCGCAATGGCTGGATGAAGCCTTCATCCCAGCACGCGTGCACCACGCGAAAACGCCCGGCATCGACAAACAGCGGCATGTCGTAGAACCAGCCGAGGAAGTCGTGCCAGTCGGCCGGGTGGTGCTCGAACTGGGTCAGGGTCTCTTGGATCAACCGCGCATGACGTGGGTTGTGCTCGCGCACGAACTGCCTGCCGCTGCCGGGTGGTGCCGGGGTGGTCCAGCCCAGCGCATTGAACTCATGGTTGCCCATGATGCACAGCGCCTGGCCGGCCTCGGTCATATCATGGACGATATGCAGCGCCTCGCGGATGCGTGGGCCACGGTCGATGATATCGCCCAGGAACACCGCCATGCGCGACGGATGGCGCCAGGTGCCGCCCTGCTTGTGGTAACCCAATTGGTCGAGCAAGTGCTCAAGGGTATGAGCGCAACCGTGCACGTCACCAATCAGGTCGTAGCTACGCGCGGGATCGAGCATCAGTCGCCCCCACCCCCCAAGCGGCTGCCCCAGCCCAACTTGGTACGGCACACTTCGTAGTAGTTGTGATCCAGCGGGTGGATCAAGCGCAACTTCTGTGCCTTCTTGCTCACGGTGATGGTGTCACCGGGGGCGCAGGTGAAATGGTTCTGCCCGTCGCAGGAGACTTGCGGGTAGATCTGCATGTCTTTGGACACCACGATTTTCAGCTCGCTGTTGCCATCGACCACAATCGGTCTGCTGGACAACATATGGGGGTACATCGGCACGATCACAATGGCATCGAGCTTGGGATGCATGATCGGGCCACCGGCCGATAGCGCATACGCGGTGGAGCCGGTAGGCGTGGCGACAATCAGGCCGTCGGCCTTCTGGCTGCACACGAACTGGCCGTCGATATACAGCTCGAACTCGATCATCCGCGTGGATTTGCCCGGGTGCAGCACCACATCGTTGAGGGCATCGCCCTGGCCGATCGCCTCGCCATGGCGGCGCACTTCGGCTTGCAGCAGGAAGCGGTTTTCCACCAGGTAATGGCCGTCGAGCACCTTGGCCACTTCGACTTCCAGCTCATCGGGGCGGATGTCGGTCAGAAACCCCAGGCTGCCGCGGTTGATCCCCAGCACCGGCACGTTATGCCGCGCCAGCGCCCGGGCGGCGCCGAGCAGGCTGCCATCGCCGCCGACCACGATGACCATGTCGCAGACCTCGCCGAGCATCTTGCGCGACGAGGTCTGCAGGCCGTGGCCCGGGAGGATTTCGGCGATGGTGTCTTCGAGGATCACATGCAGGTGGCGCTCGAGCAGAAACTTCTTCAGCCGGCGGACGGTGTCCAACACCTGGGTACTGCCCAGGCGACCGATAATGCCGATATTGCGAAATTGCTCCATGGGGCTCCTGCGGGATTTGGGGTGCGGCAAAAAAGAACGATTATGGGCGAAAGGCCGCGTCAGGCAAAATCCTTTGTCGCCGCCGCGCCTTGATGACAATGGTTCTCAGGCACCTTCACCCGGCTGAAAAGGCTATGCTCGGACCATGACCGTGTTCCCTGACTTGCACAACTTGCCCCGCCAATTGCGCCACCCCGAGGTGCGCGACCTGGCGTGGGTGATCCTCGCCCCGCCCATGCTGGCGCAAACGCCGTGGCCGCAGCGCCACCCGCTGGCCGGCAGTGACTGGGCGCAGGCGCCACACCGGCTTGAGCATTGGCTGCGTGCGCTTGATCAGGACAGCAGCGCCCTGCAGCAGTGGCTCAGCCTGTCGCGCACACGGCGCCTGGGCCTCTATTACGAGCGCCTGTGGCAGTTTGCCGTGCAGCACGCGCCGGGTGTGGAATTGCTGGCCGCCAACCTGCCGATCCGCCGCGCCGGGCATACCCTGGGCGAACTGGACATGCTGTTGCGCGACCGCGATGGCGTGCACCATCTGGAACTGGCGATCAAACTCTATCTTGGCCCACAGGACGGCAATGGCCAGGACACCGCGCTATGGCTCGGGCCGGGCTGCCATGACCGGCTGGACCGCAAGCTGGCGCACCTGGCCGAACATCAACTGCCGATTTCTGCGCGGGCCGAGAGCCGCGACGCCTTGGCGGCGCTGGATATCCAGGTGTTCGATGCGCATTTGTGGCTGGGCGGTTATCTGCTCTATCCCTGGCCTGGCACGGCGCAACCCCCAATCGGCGCCCACCCGCAGCATCTGCGTGGTTGCTGGTTGCATCAGCGTGACTGGTCGGATTTTGTCAGCACCCGCCCACCCGGCCACTGGCAACCCCTGCCCCGCCACGCCTGGTTGGCACCTGCGCATTACACGGCGGATCAAGTGTGGAGTGAAGCGCAGATGCAAAGCTGGCTGAAGGACCTGGATCCGATGGCACCGGCGCAGTTACTGGTTCGGATGGTGCAGAACGGTGAGGACTGGGAGGAAGCGGAGCGGTTGTTTCTGGTGGCGGATCTTTGGCCGAATGTGCCGGGGGCAGGCTGATAAATCCTCGGTGTATTCAAGGCAGCCATCGGGGGCAAGCCCCCTTCCACAAGGTAGTGCGGCGCACTGAAAAATGTGGGAGGGGGCTTGCTCCCGATGTCGATTGCCCAGGCACTACACATCATCGATATGCTGATAATCCAACTGCAACCCCATCGCCAACTCCTGAGCCCGTCCCAACCTGATCGGCCCGCGCTCAATGTCTACCAGTAACCCCGGACACTCCAACGGCGGCAACCCATCAATGGCTTTGAGCCGACCATCAGTGATCACCAGCAATCGCTGTTGCTGCGCCGGGTAACGCTTGCGCCGCGCTTTGAGCCACTGCCCGGCCTCGCTCAAGGCGGCGAGCAATGGCGTACCGCCACCGGCGCCTAACTGCTCCAGCCAACCCGTCAATCCCTTTGCCGCCTTCAAGCCCTGCACCTGCCACTTCGGCGCTGATCCGCTGGCCGTCAACAGCGCCATGCGCGCCCGTTGCCGATAAGCGTCGTCGAACAGCTGAGCCAACAAACCCTTGGCATCGGTCAACGCCCGATGGCGCCGGGTGGACGCCGAGGCATCGACGATTACCAACCACAGTTCCGGCGCCGAACGGCTACGCAGGTGGAACAGCAGATCATCACGGCATTGCGGCCGTCCACCGAGCAACGTACCCGGCCAATTGATCCTGCCTTTCTGTGCGCTGCGCGCCTTGCCCTGCCTGCCGTTGTCCAGTCGCCCCGCCTGGGGCCGGGCATCCGCCCCCGCGTCAGGTCGGGGGCGAATGCCTAGGGCTTTTTTGGCCAGGCCGGCACATCGCGGCGGGCGCCCGTGGGCAAGGCCGGCGCAGGCATATCGCCCCATTGGCCTTGGCCGGGCGAGCTTTCAGACGGTTTCGACGACTGCCCTTGATTCGGCGGTGCGGCCGCGGGCGTTTGCTGCTGACGGCGATGGCGCAAGGCAAACTCGGCCACCGCTTCGATGTCTTGCTCGGCAATGGCTGACGCGCCTCGCCACGCCGCATGGGCCCGGGCACCACGCAGCCAGACCAGGTCGGCGCGCATACCGTCCACGCCTGCGGCAAAGCAGCGTTCGGTAATCTGCGCCAAGGCGTGATCGTCCAGGTCGATGCTGTCGAGTCGCGCCCGCGCCTGCGTGCAGCGTTCGCGCAACTCGGCTTGCGGCGCGGCCCACTGCGCGCAGAAGGCCGCCGGATCACTGTCGAAATCCAGACGACGACGAATGATCTGCCCACGTTCGGCGGGCAAGGTCTGCCCGCTCAGCGCCACATTGAAACCAAAGCGGTCGAGCAACTGCGGGCGCAACTCCCCCTCCTCCGGGTTCATGGTGCCGATCAGCACAAAGCGCGCCGAATGCCGATGGGAAATACCGTCGCGCTCGATCAGGTTGGTGCCGCTGGCGGCCACGTCCAACAGCAGGTCCACCAAATGGTCGGCCAGCAAGTTGACTTCATCCACATACAGCACGCCGCCGTCAGCCTTGGCCAACACGCCGGGGGAAAATTGTGCACGGCCTTCGCCCAGTGCGGCTTCCAGGTCCAACGTGCCGACCAGGCGTTCCTCGGTCGCGCCCAGGGGCAAAGTCACGAACTGGCCACTGGCGAGGAGGTCCGCCAGCCCACGGGCCAGGGTCGACTTGGCCATGCCTCGCGGGCCTTCGATCAGCACGCCGCCGATGCGGGGGTCGATGGCGGTCAGGCACAGCGCCAGTTTCAGGTCGTCAGCACCGACCACGGCGGACAGCGGAAAATGGGGAATCTCGGTCATCAGCTGTCTTCTTCTATATCCAGCAAGAGGTTTTCCAGTGCTTCGCGATAAGCCCCCGGCGCCTGCCACATGCCCCGCTGCTGGGCTTCGAGCATACGCTCGGTCATGTCGCGCAGGGCATCGGGGTTGTGCTGCTGCACAAACGCCCGGGTGTCAGGGTCCAGCAGGTAGGCATCGGCGAGCAGTGCATATTGATGGTCGTCGATCAACGCGGTGGTGGCGTCGAAAGCGAACAGGTTGTCCACGGTCGCGGCCATTTCAAACGCGCCTTTATAGCCATGGCGTTTCACGCCTTCGATCCACTTGGGGTTGGCGGCGCGGGCGCGGATCACCCGGTTCAGCTCTTCCTTCAAGGTGCGGATTCTGGGCAAGTCCGGCTGACTGTGGTCGCCATGATAACTGGCGGCCTTGTCACCGCTGAGGGTTTCCACGGCGGCGAGCATACCGCCCTGGAATTGGTAGTAATCATTGGAATCGAGCAAGTCGTGCTCGCGGTTGTCCTGGTTCTGCAACACCGCCTGCACTTGGCTCAGGCGCTGGGCAAACTGCTCGCGGGCGGCGGTGCCTTCATCGGAGCCCCCGTAGGCATAGCCACCCCAGTTGAGGTAGACCTCGGCCAAGTCCTCGCGGCTCTGCCACAGACGCCCGTCAACCGCGCCCTGCACGCCCGCGCCATAGGCGCCCGGTTTGGCACCGAAGATGCGCCAGCCGGCCTGCTTGGCCGCAGCCTCTGCATTCAGGCCCGACTCAACCAGCGCCTGGCGCTCGCTGCGCACCTTGGCGGCCAACGGGTTCATGTCGTCCGGTTCATCCAGGGCCGCCACCGCCTGCACCGCTGCGTCGAACAGGCGGATCAGGTTGGCGAAGGCATCGCGGAAGAAGCCGGATACGCGCAGGGTCACGTCGACACGCGGGCGATCCAGCAGGCTGATCGGCAGGATTTCAAAATCGTCGACCCGCTGGCTGCCGGTGGCCCATACCGGGCGCACGCCCATCAGCGCCATGGCCTGGGCGATATCATCACCGCCGGTGCGCATGGTGGCCGTGCCCCATACCGACAGGCCGAGTTGGCGCAAATGGTCGCCGTGATCCTGTAGATGGCGTTCCAGAATCAGGTTGGCCGATTGGAAACCGATGCGCCAGGCTGTGGTGGTTGGCAGGTTGCGTACGTCCACGGTAAAGAAGTTACGCCCGGTCGGCAGCACATCCAGGCGTCCGCGACTGGGCGCACCGCTGGGCCCTGCCGGGACGAAGCGCCCGCTCAAAGCATCGAGCAGGCCGCGCATTTCCGCCGGGCCGCAGGCGTCCAGGCGCGGTGCCACCACGATGCGCAGGCTTTCGACGACCGACTTGACATCCTCCCAGCCAGGCTCTTCCAACTGCTCGACAGGGCCTTCCAGCGCCTGCTCGATCAAGCGCGTTGCGTAAAGCTCCAGGCGTTCGCGGGTATCGCCGGCGGTGCGCCACAACTGCCCGTCGATCTTTTGCAGTACCTGGGGGCGCCGCCCCGTCCATGGTTCGGCCAAGGCGCAATCGAGCGGATCGAAGCCCAGTTCGAAGGCCTTGGCCAGCACCCGCAACAGGCTCGATTGTGGGCCACGGCCATCGCCACGCGGAATGCGCAGCAACGCCAGCAAGGTGTCGATGCGCAAGCGGCCCTCGGGCGACTCGCCAAAGACATGCAGGCCGTCGCGGATCTGCGACTCCTTCAAATCGCACAGGTAGGTGTCCAGGCGCGGCAACCAGATGTCGGCGTCAGTCTCGCTGTCCAGCTCCAGCTCCTGGTCGATGCGGGTTTCGCGCACCAGCTTGAGAATGTCTTTTTGCAACTCAAGGGCGCGGCGCGGGTCGAGCAATTGCGCCTCGTAATACTCGTCGGCCAACAACTCAAGGTTACGCAACGGGCCGTAGGTTTCGGCACGGGTCAACGGTGGCATCAGATGGTCGATGATCACGGCCTGGGTACGCCGCTTGGCCTGGGCACCCTCGCCCGGGTCGTTGACGATAAACGGGTAGATGTTCGGCAGCGGCCCCAGCAATGCATCCGGCCAGCAGTTTTCCGACAGGCCCACGCCCTTGCCCGGCAACCACTCCAGGTTGCCGTGCTTGCCCACATGAATCACGCCGTGTGCGCCGTAGGTGTGACGCAGCCAGAAATAGAACGCCAGGTACCCATGGGGCGGCACCAGGTCCGGGTCGTGGTACACGGCACTCGCGTCCACCTGGTAACCCCGGGCAGGCTGGATGCCGACGAAGGTCAGGCCCAGGCGCAGGCCGGCGATCATCATGCGGCCGTCGCGGAACATTGGATCGTTTTGTGGAGCACCCCAACGTTGCAGCACGGCCTGGCGATTGGACTCGGGCAGTCGATCGAACAACGCCTGGTACTCGGCCAGGCCCAGGCTTTGATGGCACGGGCGCTGGTCGAGGCTGTCGAGGTCGTTGGTGACACCGCCGAGCAGCTCGTGGATCAGTGCGGTGCCGCTGTCCGCAAGCGCCGGCGCCACCGGATAGCCTTCAACCTGCAAGGCCCGCAGGATATTCAGCGCCGCTGCTGGCGTGTCCAGGCCCACACCGTTACCGATGCGACCGTCACGGGTCGGGTAGTTGGCGAGGATCAGGGCGATGCGTTTGTCGGCATTCGGCACCCGGGCCAAGTCAACCCAACGCCGCGCCAGTTCAGCGACAAAATCCATGCGCTCGGGCGCTGCGCGGTAGCACACCACGTCAGACTGGCTGCGCTCGCTGCGCCAGGCCAGGTCCTTGAAGCTGATCGGCCGGCTGATGATGCGCCCATCCAGCTCGGGCAAGGCAATATGCATGGCCAGGTCGCGGGGGCCGAGCCCCTGTTCGTTGGCCTCCCAGCCGGGCTGGTTATCCTGGGCGCAGATCGCCTGGATCACCGGGACGTTGCGCCGAAACGGTCGCAGATGCGGCGCTTCGGGGCTGGATTGGGCAAAGCCTGTGGTGTTGAGGATCACCGCGACTTGCACGTCGTCCAACAGGTCCTCGACCACCGTGAGGCAACCGGGCTCTTTCAAACTGGCCACTGCGATGGGCAACGGGTTCAGGCCCGCTGCCTGCAAGCGCTGGCAGAACACATCGATAAACCCGGTATTGGCCGCCTGCAAGTGGGAGCGGTAGAACAGCACCGCGGCCACGGGGAAGTCGGCGCGCCAATCCGCCTGCCAGTCATTGAGGCGGGCATTGGCTTTGTGCGGGGGATAGATCGCCGTACGCGGCAAGGTTTGTGGCTCGGCCCAGGCATAGTCGCGGCCCAGATGGGCGCTGGCCAGGTAGTGATAAAAGTCCAATGCATTGCCCAGGCCACCCTGGCGCAAAAAGTGCCACAGACGCTCGCGCTGTTCAGCAGCGACGGTGCTCAGGCCGCTGAGTTCCGGATCTGGACGATCATCCCCCGGCACCAGGATCAACGTGGCGCCACGCTCGGCCAACTCCACCAGGCGCTCGATGCCGTAGCGCCAATAACCAATGCCGCCATGCAAGGAAATCAGGATGACCTTGGCGTGACGCAACACCTCATCGACGTACAGGTCGACCGAGGCGTGGTTCTGCACCTGCATCGGGTTGGCCAGCCGCAGGCTGGGGTAATCCTCGGGCAACTGCTGGGCGGCTTCGGCCAGCAGCGCCAGGCTGGAGTCACCGCTGCACAGGATCACCAGCTCGGCGGGGGTTTGGCCAAGGTCGGCAATATTGTCGTCCGCGACGAAACCACCGGGTTGGGTCCTGAGCAGGTGCATGGTTAAACGCTGAGGGCAGCGCGCAATTGCGCTTCAAGGCCAGCGGCGTCCAGCTCCTGACCGATCAGCACCAGGCGCGTGATACGCGCCTCATCGGCACCCCAGACACGGTCGAAGTGCTTGTCAAAGCGTGTGCCCACGCCCTGGATCAGCAGGCGCATCGGCTTGTTCGGGATAGCAGCAAAGCCTTTGACGCGCAAAATGCCGTGTTGCACCACCAATTGGGTCAGGGCGTCCAGCAACAGTGCTTCGTCGGCTTGAGGCAGGTCGATGGAGATGGAGTCGAAAGCATCGTGATCGTGGTCGTCTTCGCCTTCATGGTGATGATCGTGATGGCTGTGGCGAGCGTCGATATGCTCTTCGGAGCCGGCACCCAGGCCGATCAGCACGTCCAATGGCAGGCGACCGCTGCTGGCGTCGATGATCTTGACCGCCGGCGGCAGCTCCTCGGCCACTTCCAGGCGCACGCGGGCCAGGTCTTCGGTGCTGATCAGGTCGGCTTTGTTGAGGATCACCAGGTCGGCGCTGGCCAGTTGGTCGGCGAACAGCTCGTGCAAAGGCGACTCGTGGTCCAGGTTCGGGTCCAGTTTGCGCTGGGCGTCGACTTGATCCGGGAACGCAGCGAAAGTGCCGGCGGCCACGGCCGGGCTGTCGACCACGGTGATCACCGCGTCAACCGTGCAGGCGCTGCGGATTTCCGGCCACTGGAACGCTTGCACCAAGGGTTTTGGCAAGGCCAGCCCCGAGGTTTCGATCAGGATATGGTCAAGGTCACCACGACGGGCGACCAGTTCGCGCATCACCGGGAAGAACTCTTCCTGCACGGTGCAGCACAGGCAGCCGTTGGCCAGTTCGTACACGCGGCCGTTGGCTTCTTCTTCGGTACACCCGATGGAGCATTGCTTGAGGATTTCGCCGTCAATGCCCAGTTCGCCGAACTCGTTGACGATCACGGCTATGCGACGGCCCTGGGCGTTATCGAGCATGTGGCGCAGCAACGTGGTCTTGCCCGAGCCGAGGAAGCCGGTAACGATGGTGACGGGGAGTTTGGCCAGTGTTTTCATCGGATGCCCTTTGGGGCGGGCATACGGGACGACAGGCCCTGCGGCGCGCGCAGCAGCGGATTTCGTCACCGGATCACCCCGCCCGGTTGAATTGGAAAATCGGTGACGAGGCAGGTCTCCTGGCTTGGGGCGTGCAGGTCTTGTGACCAACGCTGACTGCGCCTTCCCGCCGTCTCGGCAGTGGCGTGGCAGTCAACTGAACCCTTCACAGTTGCGGGGGCAGCCGCGGCTTGAACCGCGTTCCCTTCTTAGCTTCGACCTGGGCCGAAGAACCTCGAGGGTGCAAGGCTACGCAGTGCAACGGAGCGGGTCAATGTCGCGCCGCCTAAAGCATAAACTTACCCAGCCTGTGCCTTGACCAACTCAGTCTTTGTAAGGCTTGCGCCGATCCCGCAAAAGCGCCCTGCAATATGATGTCATATTCAATACGGAACGGACGCGCAGAACGACACCACGCAGCAGTGCTCATTTCATACAGAGACTCCTGCCATTTCGCAATTAGCGGAGTGTTTTTGAAATGTGGCGAATTTTAATCCATTGGCTTCAGGAATGAATCATGCTGATATCGACTTCTAACGCGCCCACCCCCCTCGCTCTTTTTAACAATACGGGTGCAATCAATAACAAACAGCCCGTCAGTGCTGACGCTGTTGGGCGTGCGCCGCTGGATTCTCAGGACAACCCTCCCGCAGCCCTGAACGCTCGCGGCAACTTACCGCGATTCAAACGATCAGAGCCGCTTATGAGCAGCCTTGTGGAACAAGGGATCAGCAAACGTGGCCCCCTACTCCACTGCTTCCAAGACGATCTGATAAATGGGATAAAAAAGCACTTTCGTGAGTACGCCGCAGGCGAAAACGACCGATTTGTAAACTTTAACGAATTGAAAGAAGCGGCAGGTCAAATACCAACCACCAGAGCTTTTTCCGCCGAGGCAACCCTCTATGCCAAAATACTCCTGCAGAACCCTCGGGTACTTCGTGAGTTAGATATCGGAATTGGTGACCATGGCCGGCCCGGCGCGGAAGATGGGAGATTTGATATTGAAAACATCGAGCACATGTTAACAAAGCCAACTTATATGGGAGAGCACTTTGCGATTTTGCTGGATTACCGACTCACCTGATTAGTCCGGTCAGATACAACACAGTCGGCGGTGCTTGATACAAGATGGCAAGGTTTCGACAGGCAAGCTGCGTTCGTCACTACGTATCAGTTTGACGCACATCACTGCGTCATGCTCTCCTACACATCTTGTTTCGGGTGCCCCTCACAGGGTGAAACGGGAAACCGGTGCGTCATAGATTTATGGCCAGTCCGGTGCTGCCCCCGCAACGGTAAGCGAGCGAAGCGTCAAATCCACTGTGCTGTGCATGGGAAGGAGACGCTTGTCAGGATGGACTCTATCAAGAGCCGCCCCTCGCAAGCCCGGAGACCGGCCCGAAAATATCAGATAACAAACCCGCGGTGGGCGGGCGCTGTTCAGAACCCTGCGTGCCTGGCTCGCGGGGTTTTCATGCGCTCGTTTCACCCTGATACCTGAAAGGGACGCGCCATGTCGATCATCAGCAGCACTTCGCACTCCGCCAGCAGCACTGCCACCTTGAGCCAACGCCTGACCGCCGCCATCGGTGCGTCAATCCTTGGTGCGTGCCTAGTGTATTTCGCCGGTTTCTCCCATATCGAAGCCGTGCACAACGCGGCCCACGATACCCGCCACAGCGCCGCGTTCCCGTGCCACTGAGACCTGCCGACATGATCAAGCGTATTGCCCAAACCGCAGGGTTCACCGGCTTATTGGCCGCCCTGCTGCTGACCCTGCTGCAAAGCTTGTGGGTCGCGCCGTTGATTTTGCAGGCGGAGACCTTTGAAAAGGCTCCAGCTGTTGCCGAAGTCCCCCATGAACATGCTGCTGGCACCGCTGCCCACACCCACGACGCCGAAGCCTGGGAGCCGGAAGATGGCTGGCAGCGCGTGCTGTCGACCACCGGTGGCAACCTGGTCGTTGCGGTCGGGTTTGCGCTGATGCTGGCCGGCCTGTACACCCTGCGCGCACCAACCCGTACAGCTCAAGGGCTACTGTGGGGCCTGGCCGGTTACGCGACATTCGTACTTGCGCCGACCTTGGGCCTGCCGCCTGAACTGCCGGGCACCGCCGCCGCTGATCTGGCGCAACGGCAGATCTGGTGGATCGGCACTGCCGCGTCTACCGCTGCTGGCATTGCTTTGCTGGTGTTCGGTCGCGGCTGGTTGCTCAAAGTGCTGGGCGTGGCGATCGTCGCCGTACCCCACGTGATTGGCGCTCCGCAGCCGGAAGTCCACTCCATGCTGGCCCCGGAGGCCCTCGAAGCCCAGTTCAAGATCGCATCGCAGTTGACCAATGTGGCGTTCTGGCTGGCCCTTGGTCTGATCAGTGCCTGGCTGTTTCGCCGTAACCGCGACGAACACTACTCGGCATGACCCTCGTCGTCGGCCTGGGTTGCCAGCGGGGTTGTGATGTCCGAACCCTGCTGGAACTCCTTGATAGCGCCCTCGCTGAAGGCGGCATTGAACGCCAACGCATTACCGCGCTGGCGAGCATTGATCGCAAACAGGCTGAGCCGGGGTTGGTGGCCCTGGCCCAATTATTGAGCCTGCCCTTGCAGTGTTTCAGCGCCGAACAACTGGCCGGCTTTGAACATCGGCTGAGCCACAAATCAGACGTAGCATTTAGCCATACCGGCTGTTACGGCATCGCCGAAAGTGCCGCATTGGCCTTGGCCGAGCAACTCGCCCACGGCCCTGCCCACCTGCTCATCACCCGCAAGAAAACCATCCAGGCCACCCTTGCATTAGCCTGCGCCGGTTAAAATCCCGATAATTGCCGCTCTCGATCATGAGCAATCTTCATGCTCGCCCGTTTTTTCAACAGGAATTCCCCATGACCGTCTACTTCATCGGCGCAGGCCCCGGCGACCCGGAACTGATTACCGTCAAGGGCCAGCGGCTGATCCGCAGCTGCCCGGTGATCATCTACGCTGGCTCGCTGGTGCCTGCGGCAGTACTGGAAGGTCATCAGGCACGCCAGGTGGTCAACAGTGCCGAGCTGCACCTGGAACAGATCATCGACGTGATCAAAGCCGCCCATGCGCAAGGCCAGGATGTGGCGCGCGTGCACTCCGGCGACCCGAGCCTGTATGGGGCGATTGGTGAGCAAATCCGTCACTTGCGCGAGCTGGGCATTCCCTTTCAGATCATTCCCGGGGTCACGGCGGTGGCTGCCTGCGCGGCGTTGCTGGAAACCGAACTGACCCTGCCGGACATTGCCCAGAGTGTGATCCTGACCCGTTATGCGGATAAAACCAGCATGCCGGCGGGTGAGGACTTCGACAGCCTGGCCCGGCACGGCACGACAATGGCCATTCACTTGGGGGTCAATCATCTGGACAGGATCGTCGCTGAGCTGCTGCCGCACTATGGTGCAGATTGCCCGATCGCCGTGGTGCACCGCGCGACATGGCCGGACCAGGATTGGGTGGTGGGTTCGTTGAGTGATATTGCCCAGAAGGTCGCGACTAAAGGCTTTCGGCGTACGGCGCTGATTGTGGTCGGGCGGGTGTTGGCAAATGATAGCTTTGGCGAATCCTCGCTGTACCGCGCAGGTCACGCCCACCTCTATCGTCCTTGAAGATATGGACTGAACCACAGCCAATCCAAACTATCAGACAATCATCATAGCTGGCTGAATTTAGAGCATAAAAAAACGGCGCTCACGGGGCGCCGTCTTTTAAGCTCGCAGTGAACACCTTACTCAGTAGTAGGCGTTTTCTTTCTGCGTGTGATCAGTCACGTCGCGCACACCCTTGAGCTCAGGAATACGCTCAAGCAAGGTGCGCTCGATGCCCTCGCGCAGAGTCACGTCCGCCTGGCCGCAACCCTGGCAGCCGCCGCCGAACTTCAATACCGCGATACCGTCATCCACTACGTCGATCAGGCTCACCTGACCGCCGTGGCTGGCCAGCCCCGGGTTGATCTCGGTTTGCAGGTAGTAGTTGATCCGCTCATTGACCGGGCTGTCGGCGTTAACGTTGGGCACCTTGGCGTTGGGCGCCTTGATAGTCAACTGGCCGCCCATGCGATCGGTGGCGTAGTCGACTACAGCGTCGTCAAGGAAAGCTTCGCTGAAGGCATCGATGTACGCGGTGAAGCTTTTCAGCCCCAGGGCGGTGTCTTCAGGCTTCTCTTCACCAGGCTTGCAGTAGGCAATGCAGGTCTCGGCGTACTGGGTGCCGGGCTGGGTGATAAAGACGCGGATGCCGATACCCGGGGTGTTCTGCTTGGACAGCAGGTCAGCCAGGTAATCGTGGGCGGCGTCGGTAATGGTTATGGCAGTCATGGAAACTCCTCACAGGCTTGCCGGCAGTTTACGCCAAATTATTACGCAGGTACAAAGTCCGAGCATTTTTGTCGGAAAAGCCCCCTATCCCCCTGACCGATGGCGAACAACCGCCCCATTGCCCCTGAAAACAGATCGATCACCAACGCCTGCCTTGCATCACCACTGCCTGGGTCAACTTCAGAAGCGGTTTCCTTTTGGCCGAAGCGCTGGCACTAGGCTCATCGCGCCACATGACCTTCGAACAATTGCTCAACCTGCCAGCGGCACACTTTCACGCCAACGCCGACAACCCCGAGCAGCAGGCGCTGATAGCGGCCACGGCAACAGTAATACGCTGAGCCTGATCAATGCGGTCAAGGTACCGGGCATTACCGATGTCGGTATCGAGAACGTCGGCTCCCTGTGCGTAGGTAAATACATGGTATTCATTGTCGCGTGGCGGGATATTCCGGCCGGGACCGAGTTATTGATGGACTATGGCAAAAGCTATTGGAAGTACTTGAAGCCCTGAGACCGGCCACTTGTAAAGCGCTTCGCCGACCAGATCCCTGGTCACCGAGGCGCTGTCGAAAGGGGTGCTGGAGCATCAACGCCAAACCAGCGTGTGAGCATGCGGTAGGCAGGCCTCTCCAGCCATTGGTAACTCACAAATGCGCCCAGTCCGATGATGACGATACATCCAGGCAATATGGCGTAAGGGTCGATCCCCGTGCGGTCGGCGATCCAACGCCCGGCGCTGAGCACCAACACGTGGAGTAGATAGACCGAGTAGGAGCAATCCCCGAGCACCTTCAACAAGCGCGCGCCCTGGAAGTAAGGTTCCAGTGCCACGCAACTGAAGACCACTATCGCGCTGGGCACTCCCCACTCCAGGGCTCGGGGTATGTCCGCGCCATGATCAATAGCCACCAGGGCCGCTGCGATACCCAACAATGCCAGCCACGGCTTGGCCCGGCATAGGCCGCGCCGATACAGCATGCCGATCACCACGCCCATCAGGAACTCGAAAATAATGTCCTCATGGTAGAAGCCACTGGCCAGGTCAACGGCGGGAGTGATGATGTAGCACACCAGATACAGCAGCGCTGCTACCACCCACAAGCGATAGGCCGCGGGCACCAGCAAGGCAAAGGCAAACAGGCAATAAAACAGCATCTCGAAATTCAGTGTCCACCCGACATCGAGCAGTGGGTAGACGCCGAAGCCTCCCGGGTTTTGGGCCGGTATAAAGAGCATCGACATGAGTACATGACCGGGTTCGAGCCGAGCCTCTGGAAAGATCGCAGGCACAACGGCAACCACGAGAATCATGAGCAGGGTATAGAACCAATACGCCGGAACAATCCTCGCCACGCGCATCAGCATGAAACGCCCGGGGTTCAGCGCTTTGTCGGCAGTCGCCAGGTAAATCACCAAGCCACTGATGACAAAGAACACATCCACCCCTATGGCGCCTTTTTCGACAAACAGAGACTCCAGCGCGTTGCTGGCTTCAAAGTTGAAAAAACCTTGCATGAAATGGTGGCCCACCACACTCCATGCCGCCAAGGCGCGTAGAAACTGCACTGAAATCAACATCGGTGTCCCCTGTCCAGTCCGTAGGTAGGTATCCGACTGCTTCAGCGCTCACTTGGAGAAATGACCGGACCAATACAGTAGTTATAGATTCTCGTAGCGGTTCATGTCCAATACACCCTCTTCCACTGGCGTGGTTTCACGAATGTACCGCGACAAATCGTGGAAGTATTGCCAGAACTGCGGATGACTGCGGCGTACCCCCCAGCGATCGACTATTTTCTCAAACCGCTTGGCATCCTTGGCCTGCTCCATTTGCGTGACGAATTGCGGCACCTCTTGAGCTGGAATGTTGAACATGAAGTTCGGGTAACTGCTCATCACCCCCGGATAGATGGTCAGTGTGTCGAGGCCCGGCTGGTAGCGATAAGCCTCACCCAACAGGAAAGCCACGTTACTGTGGGCACGGTTACGCAGCATGCTGTAGACCACGCGCTGGCCACTCTGGGTTTCGATGCGCAGCATGGTGGCTTCGGGCAACTGGTCGATCACCTTGAGCCCCGCCGCCGGGCGCGACGTCAGGCGGCTAAGCGCCTGTTCGGCGTCCTGCAAGGCCCGGTCGATACCGGTGCGCGAGCAATAGGCCCCGGTGCAGCGGTTGATCGGGTCCGGGCTGACGTTCAAACCGCCGTAACGCGTCAGCAGTTGGTTGGCAAAATCGCGCTTGGGATCTTTCTCGTCCAGATGCAGCCCCGTGGGCTTGTCGTCATCAATGGCTTCATAGTCCAGCCACAACTTGAGCTTGCCACTGTTCTGGTACCAGTCATCAAGGAAGTCCTCGCGGGTGTCGGCCGGCATCAGACGCAGGAAGTTCTGTTCGGCGCCGTTGCGGATCAGGTCGAAGTACAAGCGCGTCTGGGCCTGGTGCGACACATTGCCGAACACGTCGAAGTTGACTGCCAACTGGTAATAAGTGCGCTCCAGCAGTGGGTAATCGAACAGCCACATCGTCTGCGGCACCTCACCGATCAGGCCCTTGGTCACCGAGGCGCTGTCGAAATGGCGAAAGATGGTCAGCAAGGCATTGTCATTACCCGCCCACAAGCTCGACCAACTCGGCGGCGGCACATCTGCGTAGCTATCGCGGCGCAACGCCTCATACTGATTACGCTTGTCGCGATAGGCCAGCCACAGGCCCAGCACACTGCCCACATCATCGTTTTGCCCAGGCATGGCCAACAATGGCGTGGCCTGGCCGCGGTAACGGGCATCGGTGATGTACAGGTCATGGTCCGGCTTCTGGAACAGTGTCCAGAAGTTGTCACGGATCACGTCCGTGGCGATCTGGCCACGGCATACAGGACCGCGGATGAAGGTGCGCACGAAGTATTCGGCGTTATCCAACATGAACTGATAACGCGCCTTGGCCGGTATGGCTTCGAAGGTTTCGAACGGGTTGGCACGGCGCCCCGGTCCGTAGCCCGGCAAGGCGCTCACCTGCCAGTCACCGGAATAGAAGAGGTCTTTGATCCGCGCCATTTTCGCCGCGCTGAACGGGTAAGTGATGTGGGTTTTATGCACGATCACGCCTTGTACCGGCCACAGGCGGTAATAGACCTGAGTGCCTGGGTCATCGTTAGGACGACGGGTCGCGATCAGATCGATCGGCTGCCCGCTCGGCGTACGCGAACGCACCCACTGGAAGTAATGCCCCGGCTCGCCGTTCTCGAAGTAAATGTGGGCGAGGAACAAATGCTCGTACAACCAGCGCGCCACCAGGCTTTGCCGGGCGCCCGGCTGGTTGAACAGGGTTTCCCATTGCTGCACCTGCAAGGCTTCCCTGGTGCTGGGAGCCAGACTCTGCTCATCAATCGGCGCACCGGAGGCCAGCCAGCGTTGCAGGGTCTGGTATTGCTGGTCGGTCAGGCCGGTAACGGCCAGCGGCATGCCCTCCTTGGGATGGGCGCCGGCATAGGCGTTGAATTCGCCGGGCGTCGCGCACATGTTTTGGCGGTTCAGGCCCAATACAATCTCGTCGGGCAGTTTGGCATTGGGTGGCAATGGCGCGTTATGCCCCAGCTCCAGCATACGTGCCATCAACGCAGCCTGGCTGCCCTGGGCATCCAGTACCGAATAGAAGCCCTTCTGCTGCCAGGCTTGTTTGCCGAACGCGTCATAGAACAGCCGTGTAGTCGGTGTGGCCTGGCTACGCTCGCCATCGTACACCGGCATCTTGCTCGCGCCGCGGGCCGCGCCCTCTGCGCTGCCAAGGTTGAGCTGGCAAGCAGAGTCGTAGCAGGCATGGCAGGCCACGCACTTCTCGGTGAAGATCGGTTGGATATCGCGGGTATAGGAAATCGCCGAAGCAGGGCCATCAGCCTGCGCAGTACTGGCTATCAAGGCCAGGGCGGCGCTGACGATCAAACGAAGTGACATGTATCGGGTCCCGATTCAAGGCGTGCGGTCTGTGAAGTGGCGGTGATTCTACCGGGCCATGACTGCCAACAACATGAGCGATATTCATGCAGAACCCTGACATACTCCAAATCGGCACAGGTTTGCTATGATCCACGCCCTCCGTAATGCCTGACCAGAGTAGTCCCATGTCCGATCGTAGCGCTCGCCTGCAAGCCCTTCACCAAGCCCTCAAGGACCGTATCCTGATCCTCGACGGTGGCATGGGCACGATGATCCAGAGCTATAAGCTTGAGGAGCAGGACTACCGAGGCAAACGCTTCGCCGACTGGCCAAGCGACGTGAAGGGCAACAACGACCTGCTGGTCCTCACTCGCCCCGACGTGATCGGCGGAATCGAGAAGGCCTACCTGGACGCCGGCGCCGACATCCTTGAAACCAACACCTTCAACGCCACGCGGATCTCCATGGCCGACTACGGCATGGAAGAGCTGGCCTATGAACTGAACGTGGAAGGCGCCCGCCTGGCGCGCAAGGTGGCCGACGCCAAAACCCATGAGAACCCGGCCAAGCCGCGTTTTGTCGCCGGTGTACTGGGCCCGACCAGCCGTACTTGCTCGCTGTCCCCGGACGTGAACAACCCCGGCTACCGCAACGTGACTTTCGACGAACTGGTGGAAAACTACACCGAGGCCACCAAAGGTCTGATCGAAGGCGGTGCCGACCTGATCCTGATCGAAACCATCTTCGATACCCTCAACGCCAAGGCGGCGATCTTCGCCGTGCAAGGCGTGTTTGAAGAACTGAATATCGAACTGCCGATCATGATCTCCGGCACCATCACCGATGCCTCCGGCCGTACCCTGTCGGGCCAGACCACCGAAGCGTTCTGGAACTCCGTGGCTCACGCCAAGCCGATTTCGGTCGGCCTCAACTGCGCCCTCGGCGCCAGCGAACTGCGCCCCTACCTGGAAGAGCTGTCGAACAAAGCCAACACCCACGTTTCGGCGCACCCCAACGCCGGCCTGCCCAACGAATTCGGCGAATACGACGAACTGCCGTCACAAACCGCCAAGGTCATCGAAGAGTTCGCCCAGAGCGGTTTCCTGAATATCGTCGGCGGCTGCTGCGGCACCACACCGGGCCATATCGAAGCCATTGCCAAGGCCGTGGCCGGTTATGCGCCCCGCCCGATCCCGGACATTCCCAAGGCCTGTCGCCTGTCCGGCCTGGAGCCGTTCACCATCGATCGCAGCTCGTTGTTCGTCAACGTCGGCGAGCGTACCAACATTACCGGCTCGGCCAAGTTCGCTCGGCTGATCCGCGAAGACAACTACACCGAAGCCCTGGAAGTCGCCCTGCAGCAGGTGGAAGCCGGCGCCCAGGTGATCGACATCAACATGGATGAAGGCATGTTGGATTCGAAGAAGGCCATGGTCACCTTCCTCAATCTGATTGCCGGAGAGCCGGACATATCCCGTGTGCCGATCATGATCGACTCCTCCAAGTGGGAAGTGATCGAGGCCGGCCTCAAATGCATCCAGGGCAAGGGCATCGTCAACTCCATCAGCATGAAGGAAGGCGTCGAGCAGTTCATTCATCACGCCAAACTGTGCAAGCGTTACGGCGCTGCGGTGGTGGTGATGGCCTTCGACGAAGCCGGGCAGGCCGACACCGAAGCGCGCAAAAAAGAGATCTGCAAACGCTCCTACGACATTCTGGTGAATGAAGTCGGCTTCCCGCCGGAAGACATCATCTTCGACCCGAACATCTTCGCCGTCGCCACCGGTATCGAGGAGCACAACAACTACGCCGTCGATTTCATCAACGCCTGTGCCTATATCCGCGACGAACTGCCGTATGCGCTGACCTCCGGCGGCGTATCCAACGTGTCATTCTCGTTCCGCGGCAACAACCCGGTGCGTGAGGCGATCCACTCGGTGTTCCTGCTGTATGCGATCCGCAACGGCCTGACCATGGGTATCGTCAACGCCGGCCAGTTGGAGATCTACGACCAGATCCCGGCCGAGCTGCGTGACGCCGTGGAAGACGTGGTGCTTAACCGCACGCCGGAAGGCACCGACGCCCTGCTGGCGATTGCCGACAAGTACAAAGGCGACGGCAGCGTCAAGGAAGCCGAGACCGAGGAATGGCGTGGCTGGGACGTCAACAAGCGTCTGGAACATGCGCTGGTCAAGGGCATCACCACGCATATCGTCGAAGACACCGAAGAGTCGCGCCTGTCGTTCGCACGTCCGATCGAAGTGATCGAAGGCCCGCTGATGTCCGGCATGAACATCGTCGGCGACCTGTTCGGCGCCGGCAAAATGTTCCTGCCCCAGGTGGTGAAATCCGCCCGCGTAATGAAGCAGGCCGTGGCCCACTTGATCCCGTTTATCGAGCTGGAAAAAGGCGACAAGCCGGAGGCCAAGGGCAAGATCCTGATGGCCACGGTCAAAGGCGACGTGCATGACATCGGCAAGAACATCGTCGGCGTGGTGCTCGGGTGCAACGGCTATGACATCGTGGATTTGGGTGTAATGGTGCCTGCCGAGAAGATCCTGCAGGTGGCCAAGGAGCAGAAGTGCGACATCATCGGCCTGTCCGGCCTGATCACGCCGTCCCTGGATGAAATGGTGCATGTGGCCCGCGAGATGCAGCGCCAGGACTTCCACCTGCCGTTGATGATCGGTGGCGCGACCACCTCCAAGGCGCACACGGCAGTGAAAATCGAGCCCAAGTACAGCAATGACGCCGTGATCTACGTGACCGACGCCTCGCGCGCCGTGGGTGTGGCCACGCAGTTGCTGTCCAAGGAACTGAAGGCCGGTTTCGTCGAGAAAACCCGCCTGGAATACATCGACGTGCGTGAACGCACCTCCAACCGCAGTGCGCGTACCGAACGCCTGAGCTACCCGGCGGCCATCGCCAAGAAGCCGCAGTTCGACTGGAGCAGCTACACCCCGGTCAAACCGACCTTTACCGGCGCCAAGGTGCTGGACAATATCGACCTCAACGTCCTGGCCGAGTACATCGACTGGACGCCGTTCTTTATCTCCTGGGACCTGGCCGGCAAGTTCCCGCGCATCCTCGAAGACGAGGTGGTCGGTGAAGCCGCCACTGCGCTGTACGCCGATGCCCAGGAAATGCTCAAGAAGCTGATCGACGAGAAACTCATCAGCGCCCGCGCGGTGTTCGGTTTCTGGCCGACCAATCAGGTGCAGGACGATGACCTGGAAGTCTACGGCGACGACGGCCAGCCCATCGCCAAACTGCATCACCTGCGCCAACAAATCATCAAGACCGACGGCAAGCCGAATTTTTCCCTGGCCGACTTCGTCGCGCCCAAGGACAGCGGCGTGACCGACTACGTCGGTGGTTTCATCACCACCGCCGGCATCGGTGCCGAGGAAGTGGCCAAGGCTTACCAGGACGCTGGCGACGACTACAACTCGATCATGGTCAAGGCCCTCGCCGACCGCCTGGCCGAAGCCTGCGCCGAATGGCTGCACCAGCAAGTGCGCAAAGAACACTGGGGCTATGCCAAGGATGAACAACTGGACAACGAGGCGCTGATCAAGGAGCAGTACAGCGGCATCCGCCCTGCCCCCGGCTACCCGGCGTGCCCGGATCACACCGAGAAAGCCCAGCTGTTCCAACTGCTGGACCCCGAGGCCCGTGAAATGCACGCCGGGCGCAGCGGGGTGTTCCTCACCGAGCACTATGCGATGTTCCCCGCAGCAGCAGTCAGCGGCTGGTACTTCGCCCACCCGCAGGCGCAGTACTTTGCCGTGGGTAAGGTCGACAAGGACCAGGTCGCCAGCTACACCGCGCGCAAAGGCCAGGACCTCAGCGTGACGGAGCGCTGGCTGGCGCCGAACCTGGGGTATGACAACTGAGGTTAAACCCCGACCACCCGGTGCGGCGCTCTTAAATTGCCGCTTCAGGGACGCCAGGACGGACCGGGCTGGGGTGACGACGGAGCGGGCGTGGCAGGTTCCATGCCCGATAACCGTTGTATCTCCGCCCGGGACAGCTCCATGCGTTTCTGAGTACGGGCGGCGGCCCGTTCGATCTCCAACTGGCCTATGGCTTGCTCATAGCGCGCCATGCTCTGGGCATCGCCCCGATCGCTGTGTGCGTCCTCCAAGGCTTCATAACGGCGGGCCAGTTCGTCCTCAAGGGCCTCGAACTGTTCGGCGTAACGCTCATCCAGATAACGCAACCAGTACTCACGTTGAATCAGGCTTTCGACAAACGCATCGGTACTTTCAGTTGCCAGGATTTGTGCGCGTAACTGTGCCTGTAGCTCGGCATTGATCGGGTTTGCGAACGCCATGTAGGTCGGCTGTCCAGGCAGCTCCAGGCCGTCGAGCCAGCCGCGGGTCAAGCCGATCCGGTAACTCAAGCGCACCTCGGCCCGGTCCATGCCCACCGCGGCGGCTTCTGCGAGTTGATCGGCCCTGCTCAACCGAAACAACTGCCGCGACAGGTTCAGCAGCGCCCGGCCCCTGAGGTCGAGCCGCTGCTGTGGGATATCGCGCAAGGCGCGGTATTCGAACACCCGCACTTCCATCTCACTGAACGTGAGGATGCGGCCATCGATACAGGTGCCATGGGTTTCGGCTTCGATGAACAGGGTACCGCGCAACTCGGCATTTTCTGCGGCCCCCGCGATAACGCCCCATACCCGTTGCGTGAGGCTTGGACGATTGAGGTTGAATTCCGAGGTCAGGCGCAACAGCGAAATGAGGTGGAAAAACCGATCATGATCCTGCGCCTGTGCCAGTTGATTCCACAGCGCTGTTCGTTGCGTCGCCAACTCCGCGGACGTATCGGCCAACCAGGGGTCAAGTGCCGGCTGCGCGGTATTTTGCAGCGGGTTTTCAATGCTCTCAGCCGGCAGGTAGCCGGCGTCCGAATCACTATCATCGTCGTCAGAACCAGAGCCCGAATCAGCATCGGAGTCGGAGTCCGGGTCCGACTCAGTGTCGGACCCGCCATAATTGCGACGATGGGCGCGGTCGAGTTCTGCTCGCGAAAAGCCCATGACCTCATTGGCCTCATGCGCCTCGGCGTAATTGCGCATTTGTTCAAGGGCTTGCGCGGTCAGGTTATGGTTATCGGACAGGTCCGTACCTGACACCAAGCCGTCGTGCGCGCCTTCGAGTAAAGACTGCGGGAAGGACACCAGCGCATTGCCGCTCAGGTTCAGCCGGGTCAGGTGCTGCGACTCCAACGCACCCTCGGGCCAGCTTGCGATGTCGTTGTAGCTCACGTCCAATGTCTCCAGGCGACTGAAGTCCCGCATATCAAAGGCCTGCAGGTTGTTATGATTCAAGTCCAACCAACGCAAGCGCTCACTGCGCAATCGAGCAGGCAACGACGGCGCTTGCGTGAAGGCGTTGTAGGCCAGTTCCAGACGCTCAAGCTGCTCCATGCGTTGAACGGCTTCGGGCAGTGCTGTCAGCTCATTACCACTGAGTATCAACCGGTTCAATGGGCCAAAGGCGGCTAAAAACCCGTTGCTGCCTTGCGCAGTGAGCTTGACCCCCGTCAGATTGAGGCTGCGCACATGGGTAAACGGCACGGAGAGCGCGGGAAAATCACCAGGTTGGGTCGCCTGCAAGCTCAACGTCTCGACCTCGCCAGCCGGGCGCCCTTCTACCACAGCCCGAACCCAGGATTCGCGGATCGCCTGCGCGGGGGTTACTCGCTTCAGACTGTCGAGACTGTCGCCAAAAGCGCGCGCCTCGCGGGTAAACAACCAACCATTCAACTCACGCGTCAGCACGTCGTGGATCTGATACCACCGAGCGACCTGCGTATCTATTTGCAGGTCGCTCAGCCCCGTCTCGCGCAGTTGCCTGACCCTGGCCATGGCTTGCTCTTGCGTCAAGAGCGGGCTTAACGCCCTTATCGCATTTTCCGGAACCCCCTCAAAGTGTCCACTACCCGATGGCAAGGGCAGCAAATAGTGCGCTACCGAACCTGCGGTGTGCTTCGGGGGAAACACCAGGGGTTCCTGATCCAGCGCAAACCGACTCAACGCTCCCTCAGGCAATCCTTTGGTCGTCTCGACCCGACGCCGCGCTGCATTGAGTACCGTCGTGCCTTCGACGCTCAACGGGTTGCCTGCCAACTCAGTGCGCATCAACACATCTGAATCATCAATCGCAAGCGGTGCAAGGCTCGTCAACTGATTGTCACGTAAGTCCAGGCAAGCCAATTGCGCGAGGTGTTCAGCGCCTTGCGGCCATTCCCGTAGCATCGATTCGCGCAGGTTCAGCGCCGTCAGGCGGGTCAGTGCGCTGACGTCGAGGGTGCCCAGCCGGTTGTATTGCAGGCTCAGCACTTGCAGCCTGTTCAACCCATTGAATTGAGCCTGTACTGCCGGGGTCACTGCGATCTGGTTGTCGGACAAGTCCAGGTGTGTCAATTCCGGCAGGATGTCCGCACTGATCGGTACCTCAGTGAGGCGACTGAAGCGCAGTTCAAGGCTTTGCGTTCCGGCGAACGCCTGGATGAAACCACTGAGCTGATCAGGCGGCACATCCTCCAGCCAATTCACCTTTAACGTTTTGACATGCGAAAAGGTACCGGCCGGCAACACTGGCAATTCGCGGATTTTTTCAGCGACCAGGGGATTGGTCGGCGACATCTTTGGATCCGGCAGTTCAAACATCGAAATATCGATATCGGTCGGCAGGCCATAGCGTTGGCATACCGCCCCGCGCCAGCTTTTCTTCAGCAACGCCAGGATGCTTGCATTCTGCCCGTCCCTCCAGCGCACCCGGAGTACGGGGACCAAAGAGGGTTCGTAGAACGGCTTGAAAATGCCGAGGTGTTCTTCACGCAGCGCTTGCACGGCGTTCATCCGCGTTTGTGGTGTGTTCCACAGGCCCATGACCACGTCCGTCATTCGACGGCCGACAGGGACCTCGCCCATCAGCAGGCTCAGTTCTCCGCGCGCAAAGCCTCTGACCATTTCGTCCAGGTTCGCCAGGTGTGGCCCGAACGACCCCGCATAATTCCTGACGTGCTCATAGGCTGGCTTGAAGTCTTCATAGCTGAACGTCGACCAGTCCAGCGATAACCCGCTCCATAACCGCTCGTACCCGCTATAGAGCTCGGCAGGCAACGTGGCAATGGCGGTCTGGGCCAGATCCAGTCGCTCCAGAAGCGGCAGTTTCTGCACATAGGCGGGCCATTGCATTGGCACGTTGGGCGCCACGATCTTCAAGCGTTTCAAGCGTTGCAAGGGGCTTAAATCCAGGCCGTTGAGGACGTGGCCGTCGTAGGCGAAATAACCGAGCTCCAGGTGTTCAAGGCCGGCCAGTGCCGTCAATTGCGACGATAACTGCGCGGTCAACTGATGTGCATCGAAGCTGACTGCCAAATGTTTGAGCCCTGTGAACTGTGCCAACACCTGGGGCACGCGGGTCAACTTCGGGCTGGCATCCGTGGTTTCTACGGTTGGGAAATAGGGCGGCCGCAAGGTCAGTTTTTCGAGAGAGGGAAACTGGCTCAGAAACCCATCGATATTGGTGTCATGCAGGGCCGTACCGAGAACAGATAGTTCACGCACGTATGAAAAGTTCGCCGTCAATGAAGGCAACGGTTCATTGAGGGTCAACGCCAAGGCATCGGCACTCGGCACTTTCCCGGCCAACCAAGAACGGCCCCAGCTACGCTTGAGCGCTTCCCCGGCGAGGAAATTGCTCTGACGATTGGCTACCGACGAGCGATTGACCCAATGATTGAGCGCGTCATGCAGCGCCTGGCGCTCTTCAAACAGTGCTTTCAACCTGCTGACGATTGCTCGGCCATCGTTCCCCGCCCGTACCAGCTCAAGGAAAAACGCATTGATCTGCACCTCATCCAAATCCGGATAGATTATGCGCACCTGATGAGCCAGCAGCGGGCTCACACTCGGCCCCCGCCCACTGGCCTGATAACCTATCAGTGTGTCGTTGATGCGCACCGGCGGCTTGAACCTGGGCACTTTCGGCTCCAGCCACGCCGAGGCCTCCAGACGATGCGCATCGGCTTGCTCGATCAGTTTGCGTTGCAACACGGCGTGTTGGCTGACCTGCGGCACTCCCAGGCTCTGGCGCGCCTCATCGGGCAAGGCATGCATCAGCGAGGCGAAAAAGTTGTCGCCCTCCGGTGCCAGACTGTTGAGTGCTTCGCCCCGCTCATCGAACGCCTGGTAGCTGGGGCCGTGCTTGACCAAGTATTTTTTCTGCGCCGCGGTGGATGCACCAATGCTGTCGATCAGCGTGCCACGCGTGTGGGTGCTGCGCACTTCCAGGCGCAACGTATCCGGCCAGCCCGGCAGCGTTTGAAGGGCATGCAGCGCCAGCCGTCGGCTGTCGGCCGCGGCAATCGTCTCGCTACGCAGCCCGGCGTAGGCTCGGGCCAACCGTCCTTGTCGCGCATACCAGCGAGCTTCCTCGAGCATGTTCAAGGGTACGCGCGCGATGGCGGCTAGCCGTTCAAGCTCATCGACACGGGCGTGGTCGAGCACCGTTTGCGCTGCCGCCTTGCTGAGCCCCGGGCAGGTGTGCTGCAGCAGGCTGATACGCTTGTCCAGCGGCTCGGTGCCGCCGTAGATACTGTCGAAAATCGCCGGCCTGCGCTGGCGCGCATAGTCGGCCAGTCGCTGGTTGAACCTCGCCTTGCGCGCGTCGAGGCTGCCTGGGCCGTCGGTGCCGAGCAACTGCACCCGCTCTGAATCGTCCAACGCCAATAGAATCCGCGCAGGCACTTCGCCGCCGAGAATATCGCTGCGCCCCACCTTGATCGGCAGCGCTGCGCGCCCTCCTTTAAACGAGCGGTGAGCACCATACTTGACCGACCGGCCGAAGGTACCGGCCCCCTCGAACACTTCCAGTACGCGCCCTCGCGGCCAACCGGGCATTTCAACGATCAACGGCAGCGCATACAGGTACAGGTCATCAATATCACGGGTACCCTCTAGTTGCTCGATCACCCGTGACACATCTGCATCCGCCTTGAACAGGCGCAGCGTATCAATCAGCTCGGGCGGCGCAAGCGTATGGTCCATATGCATCTTGCGCAGCGTGTTGTCGCTGACGCCGCTGACATCGGCGATCTTGAGCAACTCCTGGTCAGTGAATACCTCGGTTTGATGCCCCATGCGCCGCAACAGCGTCAACCGATCCCACTCCAGCGGGCGCTCCAGGGTATGCCGCCAGGCGCCGTGACCGTTGTGCTCAAGCACCGGTTGGTAGGCCTGGGGGTCGGAGGGGTGCTTGATCCGCCACTTCTGAATTGACTCGTCAAAGTATTGCTCGTAAACCTGAGGGCCTTGGCGGATATAGGTCCTGCCCTCTTTCACATACTGCCCTTGGGCGTTGGGGTAGGCGGCGCGGTCCAGGGTCACGGGGTGTTCATAACCACTCAGGCTCGGCTTCCACAAGCGTACCTGGCCATCGGGCCGCTTAACCTCGCTCAGTGCCTCGATCACCGGCTCGGCCTTGGCCGCTCGCCAGCGACTGACGCCCGCCCCCACACCGGCCATCACGGCGATCTGTGCCAGGTTATCGGCCACGTCAATCAAGTGCGCCTTGGCCGCCTGGCGGTCACCTTCGCCCCATTCAATCGCACCTTCCAGGGTTTCATAGAGCAACTGCCCGGCCATCACCCCCATCATGACCTCGCCCAGCACCGGTACGAACATCGACACCATGTTCAACCCCAGCATGCCGATTTCCAGCAGGTGCGCCAGTTTGGCGTCACGGGCCTTGGCATCCACGTCCGCGGTGGGCACGGCATGGGCCCGTGCATCTGCGATTACCTGCTCGCGGTGTTGCTCGTAGAAGTACTGCCAAGGGTCGATGTTCGCCGCCCAGATCCCTTTACCGCGCCGCGTGCGCGTTGAGGGATCAAGGAAAGGGTCGGGGTTGGGTTCAAGCTTGGCAGGCGCCTCGGGCGGCAACTCCTTGATGCCGGTGATGAAGTGCGGCGTGGTGAAATCCAGCAATTTCTTCCACGGTGAGCGCCAGATGTCGGTGGGTGAGTCGGCGGCTTTCTGGGTGAACTGGCTGAAGTAGTAGGGCCGCTTGTCGTAGGGCACGAAGCGGCTGAAAAACTGCTGGTACGGCGTCGGCGAGGGATCATTGGCCTTGGCCGGGTCGCGGGCGGTGAACAGGCGCTTGAATTCAGCCTGCATTTGCCGCCAGCGGTAGCGCTTGAGCGGATGCTCAGGGTCCTGGGGCACATAGATGATCAGCTCGTCCGGATAGCTGTATTTCTTGCAGATCGAGAACACCATGCAGCCGGTCATCCGCAGCCGCATCAGGCCCAGGGTCCTGAACCAGACCTGCTTGTCGCCCATCCAGGGATGAATTTCACCCTCGATCACCGACAGCAGCATGCGGTGATCGGCCGGCTCGATATCGCCGGTCAACAGTGCCTGCTCGGCGGCGGCCCTGACGGCGGCCTTCTGATTGGCGATGAACTGGTCACGTAGGGTGACTTGCGCGCTGGCGTCTTCGGGGTAGAAAAATGATTGCAGGTAGGCCTGGTATTTGGCGCCGATATTGAGGTTTCGACACAGCGTCAAAAACTGGCTGACCTTCAGGTTGATCGCCACCGAGTGGTAGGTGCCGGAGGTGCCGGTGGCTTGCATGAACCCGGAGGTCTTGTGGTAAGCGCCCTCCTTGCACTCGTAGGCCTCAAAGTTGTGCAAGGCCGCTTCCAGCAGGGGCAGTTTCAAAAACTCGAAATCCCCCGCCTCGACTTCGGCAATCCCCACCGCCAGCGGGCGGCGCAGGCACAACAGGGTTTTGTCGACATCGAGGTCCAGTCGGTACTGATCCTTCAGGGCTGTGAGCAGCAAGGGCCGGGCGAAGTCGTCGATGCCCTGGAAGGAGGCCATCGTCTTGTCCAGTTGCGTCTGGGTGGTGAGGTTGGCAAGAAAACGGCCGGTCACCTCATTGCGTTGCTCAGGCGTGGCGTTCGCGAGCCACGCTGGCATGACCGTGCTGGCGTCCTTGAGCGCCTGCTTGCGGGCCGGCGTCGCGCTGATCAGCCAATCAGGACTGCTGCGCTCCAGGAAGTCACCGTGCAGGCTTTGGGTGGCGTTGAGCTTTTTCACCGGCTCAGGTACGTCGTTGGTTGGCACGCCCGGCGAAGAAAGCTGGGATGAAGAGTCCATCGTGTCACTCCTTTGAAATGGACTGACAGCACATCACGGCGCCCGCTAGGCCAGGCGGTGCATATATGACGTCGTGCGCGTTCGGGGCGGGGCGCCGGCAGTGGTATTCCTGTACCGCCTGCGGGGTCACCACATTCGATTTCCTGTCGCTTCTCTCAAACAGGTAAAAGGATTTCATCATGCCCACCCCGAGCACCCCCACGACCCTGAGCCAACTGCCCGCCCAGGCCATCCATGCGCATTTCGCTACGCGCCCGGCCTTGTATTCCGTGGTGTTCAATGCCCTGCGCGACCGTATCCTGGAGCGCTATCCGTCGCTCAAGCTGGACTTGGCTACCGTCAAGCTGGCCATCCCGCACCCCGATGGGGTGTACACCTACCGGTCGTTGATGGAAGTTGCCATCGCCCATGTGCTCAACCCACAGCTGCTCGACCTGCAGCCAAAACGCGAGCTGGCGTACTACTTGACGCAACAGATCCCCACGATCCTCAAGCCTGATGCCACGCCGCTGATCGACATGCAGGCAATCGCAAGCATCATTGATGAACTGCCCGAATCGATTCACCTGTATTTCCAGGCTGCGCTGGCCGACTACTGGAGCGAAACCGACAGCCATGGCAGCAGCCGTTGGCAGTGGCTGGGCGAATTTCTCAACGGCCGGATGACGGCAATAGCCGCCAGCCAATCGAGCTTGAACCCGACCCAGCGGGACATGCTCAGGGTCGTCGCTACCTGGCCGGTGCAAGCCGCGCGCCTGCCCCAATCCTCACCCGCCACCTATGTTTATTTGATTGAGAACACATTCACCCATGCCGGCGAACAGGTCAGCCTGCTAACCCCCGACCTGCTGCTGGTGCGCGACAAGCAGGTGCTGCTGTACAGCGTGGCCGGGGATACCCAGGCGTTTGACGGCCTCGATGACTTCGGTGTTGCCTGGGGAGCCAGGATGCAGGCGCGCTTCCAGTTCGACAGCCTTACGTGGCGGCGCAACGAACCGGACGGCAATGTGTTCGAGCAACAGGCCGGCCTGATCCTCAATCAGCAACTGGAAGACCTGGCGACGTTGAAATTTCAGGGCCAGGACGAAAGAACGCTTGAACGACGCCTGGAAAAACTCACCGATCCGGCGCTGCTGTTTACCCAGGTGCCGACAGCCGCTGAGCCGACCTTGCAAAAGGTCAATGAGCAACTGCCGCCATGGCTCGCCCAGGCCAGCGCCACCGACCGTTTTGCCTACCATCGCCACGTACAGGACATGGCGCAGGTGCTGCAACGCAACCAGGGCCGCTCGTTCAACGAGGGCATTGAAAACATCTACGGTTTCAGCCGCGCCGCGCTGCGCAAGCAGATGCAAGCCGATCATGGCGACTGCGACCCTGACGAAGTGGTGCTGGACTTTGCCGTGGCCGCCGGTTATCCAGGCGGCGCCGGTATTATCGAGCATGTGCGCATGTCGCTGACGGAGTTGGCGCTGAAGAACCTGGCCGGCAAACCTAAAGGCACACTGACGCTCTCAGCCAAAGGCTCCCAGGCGCTGCCGACCTGGCTGGACGAAGACTACCTGCTGGGCAGTACCGGGCTGATCCAGCGTGTCGATATCGGCGCCACCTATCCACAAACAGTCAAAGACACCTTGTTGTCCGACACGGTTGACGCGCGCCGCCGGGAAACCCTGTTTACCCGCGAACTCAAGGTCAAGCTGCCGATGCAGGCACTGGAATACAAGATTCGCGGGCAGCATGGCGTCACCGTCACCGGTTATCGCTACGTCAAAGCGTTGATGGGTGAAATGCCCTCGGACCGAATCGTCGACGAACAGGAGATTGTTCTGCGCCCATTGGCCCTGTGCCGCAAGCACGGGGCCGCACCGGATGAAGTCAACAACGCGTTCATTATCGAGCCGCGTGATACGAGTGTCGGCCCGCACCTGCTGTACCAGCCGCTGTATGCCGAGGCCCTGCATGAATACCCGACCCGCCAGGCCTTGCTCGACGCACTGGCCGCGCCCGGTGCGTTGCAAGACACGGTGCTGGCGTGGCTGAGCGACACGGCCCGCCCCATCTATGACCATGGCGGCATCAAGGAACCGCACATCATTCGTTTCCTGCCCGGGGATGAATTCAGCATCCCTGAAAAGCCAGCACCTGCGACGCTCGCCGTCGATGAAGGCGCGGGCGAATGGCTGCAATCGCAAGTCAACGGTCAACTGCTCAATCATCTGTTCGGCAGCACGGCACGGGCCTTGGTCGACCTGGCGGACCGCGAGTCGGTGTCCAACCACGAAAGCCGCTGGGCCGTCGTGATGGAAGGCGCGTGGTTGCTGTTCAATACCCTACTGTTACCGCTGGTACAGGGCCCGGCCATGCTGGCTGGTTGGTTCATGGTGCTGGTCAGCAGCCTGGAGCAGGATCTGGCCGGCCTGGACAGCAACGATCCCACCACCCGTGAGCTGGCCCTGATCGATCTTTTGCTCAACACCGCCATGGTGCTGCTGCACGCCACTGCCCCTTCCGATCGGTCTCGACAGCCGTTGTCGGAGCCCTCCGCGCAGGAGCATGCCCTGCACCTGGAAACGTGGCGACGCCCGGTGGGCCTGCCCGCTGCGCAAGAAGCGCCCATAGTGCGCCATGGCCCAGTATCGCTGCCCGGTGAACCACCGGCGACCGGCCACACGGCCCTGGACTTCGGTCACTCGATTGCCAGCCCTCAAGCCGGCGCGAAGTTGCTCAAGGCGCTGCTCGATGTGCAAGTTCCGTGGCCCACTCCGCTACCCTCCCCTCTAACACACGGTGTTCTCAAAGGGCTGTACTGGATTGACGGCAAGTGGCACGCCAGCATCGGCGGGTTGTTGTTTCAGGCGAACGTGGTGCCGGGTTTCAACGAGGTCTACCTGGTGCATCCGGACCATCCCCAGCATCCCGGCTTCAAGCTGGTCAGCGATGGCCAAGGGCATTGGCGGCTGGACCGGCGTGCCAGGCTGGAGGGTGGCATGCCCAGGGACAGCTTGAGTGGGTGGAAGTCAAAGCGTGACCAGCGTATTCGCACGTTAAAACAAGAATTTGACGCGCTCTTGATAGAGATGAATTCAGAAGTGATCTCTACCGCGGTGTTGGAGTCCATCTTGAATACGACCCGCGCCAATCTGGCCGACCAGGCAACACTTCTGAGAAAGGACTGGCTACTCCTCGGCACCTCAGCCAGCATCCCGCAGCTCCACGCCCAGGTCGCCAGGCGCCACGCGGCCAGGCGAGTCGATACAGCACATGCCAGGGCCCAGTGGGAAACAGCACTCGACAACTACCAACAAAACGGCCGGACATTGATCCCTGTGATGCAACGAATCGAAGCCAAGGCCGATGAACTGATGCAAGCCGACCGCACAGATTCCACACGCAGGCAAACACGAGATAAGGCCACAAGAATCATCTATAGCTACTGGAGTTCGGTCTTTGCGTGTCTGGCGCAAAAAATGGCCGACACTCTGGTAAGCGACAACGGCGAAAACTCCGACGAGCTCGGTGAGCGCGCCAATCGAGAATTACCGGAAAACATCACCCATGCCTACGATGAGTACATCAACACCAAAAAGCGCCAAGTAGCGGCCCTCAATCAAATGATCGAGCCGGCAGAACAGATCGAGACCTTCCTCAAGCAAGCCGACCCTGCACTGCGCCCATTACTGTTGGAAGGAGACCCTTCCGATCAAAACATCTCCTCAGTGGCGATCAAACAGCATGCACTGCTAGTGTTCACTGATTTGGTGTTCAATCGAACCCATCGCCCAATGGGGGTGATGGAGTTTCCGTTCATCCGTGTACTCCACGACCCCCAAATCGTCAGCATTGTGCTCGCACATACAGAAATGCGCACCACCTCAGGCTACTCGACGGTGGAGCAAATCAATGTCCTCAAGGGTGCCCTTGAGCGCTATGAGCAACTGGAGAATGCCGTTAAGTCGTTGTACGAAATGAACTCCGGTTTCGTGCGGGAGGCTTATCGCGTGTCGTACCTGGAACACCTGGGTGAGGCACGTTCAAGCCTTGAGGCGCAACTGGCCAACTTGATCCTCGTTGAAGAAAAGATTGCCCCCAGGCCGGCTCTCGACAAAACCAAACGACAAAAATCCACCACCCGGCGGGTGATCAAAACCGCAGACAAGAAGAGTCTGGTGGGCGACATGCGTACGCACCAGCCCAATGAACCGGGCAATTATGTCGACATTGCCGACCCACTCACCGGCGCAATCATCGCCTCTTACCACGAACATCCCAGCGAAGGCGTTTGGAAAATCGTCAAGCCCGAGAGTGTGCCGGCAAAAACGCCCGCGCCTGTGGTTCGCTCATTGAAAAGAATCAAAGCGGATGCACAAACCATCGAAAACGAGCGAACCAGTATCAATGAACGTATTAGCTTCCAACAGCGCAAACTCCAGGAGCCCAGTCAACGCGAGACAGTCAACCCCAGGGATTGGGAGGAGATGCTGAGTCAACATGCGGCAAAATTTTCAGCATTGGCCAAGGAGCTTGAGAGCGCGACTGGCGAAGAAGCCGCTGCCCTGCGCAAGCGCTACGATGACGCGGCAAAAGCTGCCTCTAAACAGGCTCACAAGGTGTGCGCCGAAGGGTATCTGTTACAGCGCCCCAAAGCCTACAAGGTCGATTATTTACACACACATGGTTTTGTTGATATCAACCTGGTGAAGAAAAAAAAACGTATTCCACTGAAGGCCGGTGACTTTCTCACCGAATATGTCATACGTGACAAACGTAAAATCAAACCAGGAATAAAGTGGGAGGAAGCTAACCTGTGGTACGCGCACTTCCATTACACCTCCGTCGACTCTCCCGTCTCACCGCCTAATTACGGCCACCTGAAGACCCCAGCAGAACGCCTGTTTACGCGCAAAGAACTGATGGAGCGGGACAAGGCCAATAACCGCGTCGTGATCTATCTGGATGACGCACGGATCGATGCGCCGCTTGATCAGAAGCTGTTCCTGCACCTGGAGGTGTACGGTCGTTCTTGATCGTTTCCACTCGTGGGAACGATCAAGAAGCAGGGTTCAGAGGGCTGATACAAGCCAGCCGCGTGCTGCCCAATTGTCTATGCTCTGTAGGACAGCCTTGCGCACGAGGGTTTTATGAACGATCCAGCCAACAACAAGCCGCCAACCTTCTGGCAAATGCTCCACAGCGTCCTGGCAGCGGCCTTTGGTGTTCAGAGCGGCAAGAACCGCACCCGTGACTTTACCCACGGCAAGCCCAGCCACTTTGTGATCCTGGGCCTGCTTTTCACGGCGGTATTTGCCTTGACGTTGTTCGGCATCGTCAAGCTTGTGCTGCACTTGGCCGGGGTTTAACGCAGCAGTAATTGCAGGCTGAACGGGTACCGGTAGGATGCCGGCTTGCCTACGGCCGACAGTGCGCGAAAATCCACCGACGGCGTCGACGCCTGCAACTGTCGCGCCTGGTCGGCATCGATCAGTTGGAACAATGCTTGTTGACGGTCGCGCGTGCCGGTCGCGCCGATATCGATACCCTTGGCATGGTCATTGATCAACACCATCGCCCATCCGCCCAAAGTGAAGTGCCCTGCCACCAAGGTACTCAGGCGCCCATCCAAGCGTGCCCTGAGGATTTCTGGCGAGCTATTGAGCGCACTGAACAACACGTCTTTACCCGGCACCCGCCCGCTGTCTTGCAGGGCCTGCATGGCACCCAGTGCCATTTCATCATTGGCCGACCACACCAATGCGGCCTGCGGGTAGCGTTTGAATAACAGTGTGGCCTGCTCAAAGGCACGCTGGCGGTTCCACTCACCGTAGACAAGCTGACGCAGACGCACTTGGGGGTGCTCGGCCAACGCACGGCGCAAACCTTTTTCACGCAACTGCGCAGCCGGGGTGTTCTTGGCTCCGGAAAACGCCAACAGCTCAAGGGATGCCCCTGGCGCGAGCGGGGCATGGTTGCCTAGCAGGTCGATGAGCATCAGGTAACCGGCCTGCTCATCGTCGGCCACCAGGCTGCCGATCCACTCAGCGTCTTTATGGGCATCCAGCAATTGCACCTGATCGCTGGTCAGTGCGTTATTCACAATCAGTAGCTTGACCCCACTGCCCCGGGCCATGCGCAAGATCGGCGGGGCTACATATTGCTCATTGACCAGCACCAGATAGTCGGGCCGCTGACTGCCCTGCAGCGTCTCACGGGCTTGTGCCAGGGTGTTATCGGCGTTCCGCTCGGAATAGCGCACGCGCAAATCCAGGCCGAGGTCCTTGGCGGCGGCCTGCATGAATTGCGCATAACTGACCCAAAAGGTTTCCGTGGACGAGCCTGGGTTAAGAAAAACCACCGACGCCGCCCGGGCCATCGCCCCGTACGTCGATCCTGCTAACCACATACACGTAATCAGAACCTTCAACATGGTTGTTTCGAGCCTGGAATATTGATCGCCATAATAGTGGCAATGCGACAGCAAATCGAGGCTCAGTCAACGCTCTTTTACTGGTGGCTGACCCAGAACACGGCCGTCCCGACCACCAAGATGATCAGGAACAGAATGGCCCAAGCATCCACGGTACTGTCAGGTTTACGGACTTTGGTGGAATTGCTCATTGCATCGCCTCTTGTCAGTTTTATAGGTGACGGCACTAAGACTCGACCACAGTAAAGACCAGAGTTGCCCCTATGACAAATGTGGGTATGGCGATAACAGTTCTCATTAGTCAGTTTGGTTATTTACATATACCCAAACATCACTTTTGCGCATATACGCAAACTGGTATCGTGCGCCGGCTCCGTTGGGAGTGCGCGGCCGTGCGCGCAGATTTGCCGAGAACAGGACCTATATGTACGTATACGACGAATACGATCAGCGCATCATCGAGGACCGCGTCAAGCAGTTCCGTGATCAGACCCGACGCTACTTAGCAGGTGAACTGAGCGAAGAAGAGTTCCGCCCTCTGCGCCTGCAAAATGGCCTTTATGTTCAGCGCTTTGCGCCGATGCTGCGGGTCGCCGTGCCCTATGGCCAGCTGACTTCGCGCCAGACGCGAATGATGGCCAGGATTGCCCGCGACTTCGACAAAGGCTATGCCCACATCAGTACCCGCCAGAATGTGCAGTTCAACTGGCCGGCCCTGGAAGACGTGCCGGACATCCTGGCTGAACTGGCCACTGTGCAAATGCACGCCATTCAGACCAGCGGTAACTGCCTGCGCAACGTGACCACCGATCAGTTTGCCGGCGTCGCTGCCGACGAGTTGATCGACCCACGGCCGTGGTGCGAGATCGTGCGCCAGTGGACTACCTTCCACCCTGAGTTCGCCTACCTGCCGCGCAAGTTCAAGATCGCCATCAATGGCTCGACCTCGGACCGCGCCGCCATCGAAGTGCACGATATCGGCCTGGAGCCGGTGTACAACGCTGCCGGTGAGCTGGGTTTCCGCGTGCTGGTGGGTGGTGGATTGGGCCGTACCCCGGTGGTCGGCGCGTTCATCAACGAGTTCCTGCCGTGGCAGGACCTGCTGAGTTACCTCGACGCCATCCTGCGGGTCTACAACCGCTACGGCCGTCGTGACAACAAGTACAAAGCCCGGATCAAGATCCTGGTCAAAGCGCTGACCCCTGAGGTGTTTGCCCAGAAAGTCGATGCCGAAATGGAACACCTGCGCGGCGGCCAGACCACCCTGACCGAAGCCGAAGTGCACCGCGTCGCCAAGCATTTTGTCGATCCTGAATATAAAGCCCTGAGCAACCAGGACGCCGAACTGGCCGCCCTTGACCAGCAACACCCAGGTTTCGCCCGCTGGCGCACGCGCAACACCCTGGCGCACAAGAAGCCAGGCTATGTGGCGGTGACCCTGTCGCTCAAGCCCACCGGCGTTGCCCCAGGCGATATCACCGACAAGCAGCTGGACGCCGTTGCCGACCTGGCCGAGCGCTACAGCTTTGGCCAACTGCGTACCTCCCACGAGCAGAACATCATTCTTGCGGACGTCGAGCAGAGCCAACTGTTCACCCTGTGGGGCGAGTTGCGCGAAGGCGGTTTTGCCACGCCGAACATTGGCCTGTTGACCGACATCATCTGCTGCCCGGGCGGCGACTTCTGCTCCCTGGCCAACGCCAAGTCGATCCCGATTGCCGAATCCATCCAGCGCCGTTTCGACGACCTGGACTACCTGTTCGACATCGGCGAGCTGGACCTGAACATCTCCGGTTGCATGAACGCCTGTGGTCACCACCACGTCGGCCACATCGGCATCCTGGGCGTGGACAAGAAAGGCGAAGAATTCTACCAAGTGTCCCTGGGTGGCAGCGCCAGCCGCGATGCGAGCCTGGGCAAGATCCTTGGCCCATCCTTCGCCCAGGAAGCCATGCCCGAGGTGATCGGCAAGCTGATCGACGTCTACATCGAACAGCGCACCGAAGATGAACGTTTCATCGACACCTACCAGCGCATTGGCATCGACCTGTTCAAGGAGCGCGTCTATGCAGCGAATCATTAAGAACAACGAAGTCGTCGACGAAACCTGGCACCTGCTGCCCAAGGACGCGAGCTTCGACGGCATCTCCAACTGCGACGACCTGATCGTGCCGCTGGCCCTGTGGCGCGAACACGGCCATGCGCTCAAGGCCCGTGATGGCGGCCTGGGCGTGTGGCTGGACGCCGATGAAGAAGCCGAGGAAATCGGTGACGACGTGGAACACTTCCAGGTCATCGCCCTGAACTTCCCGGCGTTCACCGATGGCCGCAACTACTCGAACGCCCGCCTGCTACGTGACCGTTATGGCTACAAGGGCGAACTGCGGGCGATTGGCGATGTGCTGCGTGACCAGTTGTTCTACCTGCACCGCTGCGGGTTCGATGCCTTCGCCTTGCGCGCCGACAAAGACCCGTACGAAGCGCTGGAAAGCCTCAAGGATTTCTCGGTGACCTATCAGGCGGCCACTGACGAGCCGCTGCCGCTGTTCCGTCGACGCTGAGTATCAAAATGTGGGAGGGGGCTTGCCCCCGATAACGGAGTACCAGTCAACAGATTCGTTGCCTGATCCACCGCTATCGGGAGCAAGCCCCCTCCCACATTTGGTTCTGCTTGGCTCTGCAAATTTGGGTGGGCAGACCAAGGCCAACGTCGCCCCGTGCATTGCGCTGGTACGTGACCAGTGGTTCACCCCCCGGCGCCCCCGCCAATACCGCGTGGCCATGAAGCAATCTTCACACTATAGGGTGAGCATTCGCTGTAATCGAACTGTCCTCTACTGATCAGCAGTTTTTAACCTCACTGACGACTGGAGTTCCTTATGGCGAAAATCAACCTGGCCCAGCAACTGGCGACCACCCTTGAACAGGCGGGTATCAAGCGCATCTGGGGCCTGACCGGTGACAGTCTCAATGGCCTGACCGACGCACTGCGCAGCATGGACAGTATCGAGTGGATGCATGTGCGCCACGAAGAAGTCGCCGCCTTTGCCGCCGGTGCCGAAGCCGCCGCCACGGGGGAGTTGACGGTGTGTGCCGGCAGTTGCGGGCCGGGCAACCTGCATTTGATCAATGGTTTGTTCGACTGCCATCGCAACCATGTGCCGGTGCTGGCGATTGCTGCGCAAATTCCGTCGTCGGAGATCGGCCTCAACTATTTCCAGGAAACCCATCCCCAGGAACTGTTCAAGGAGTGCAGCCATTTCATCGAGCTGGTGAGCAACCCCGAGCAGATGCCCCAGGTACTGCACCGTGCCATGCGCTCGGCAATCCTCAACCGCGGCGTAGCGGTGGTGGTGATTCCGGGGGATGTGTCGTTGCTTGAAGTGGAAGATAAACTCAAGCCCTGGCCAGCTCTGCACGCACCGCGCACCTTACCGGCTGAGCAGGACTTGCAACGCCTCAGCGAGATCCTTCAGGGCAGTGAAAAGGTCACCCTGCTGTGCGGCAGCGGCTGTGCCGGTGCCCACGACCAAGTCGTAGCGCTGGCCGATGCGCTCGGCGCGCCGGTGGTGCACGCGTTGCGCGGCAAGGAACATGTGGAGTGGGATAACCCGTTTGACGTGGGCATGACCGGCCTGATCGGTTTCAGTTCCGGTTACCACGCCATGCTCGACTGCGACACTTTGATCATGCTCGGCACCGACTTCCCCTACCGCCAGTTCTACCCCACCGATGCCAAGATCATTCAGGTTGATCGCGACCCGCAAGCCCTGGGACGACGCGCCACGCTGGATCTGGGCATCGCCGCCGATGTCAGGGAGACCATCGATGCCCTGCTGCCGCGCCTGACCCGCAAGACCGATCGCAGCTTTCTTGAGACCTCGTTGAAGCACTACGAGAAGGCCCGTCAGGGGCTGGATGACTTGGCGCAACCCTCCAAGGCGAATCGACCGATCCACCCCCAGTACGTCGCACGCTTGCTCAGCGAGCTGGCCGACGATGATGCGATCTTCACCGCCGACGTCGGCTCACCCACGGTGTGGGCGGCGCGTTATTTGAAGATGAATGGCAGACGCCGGCTGATCGGCTCGTTCAATCATGGCTCTATGGCCAACGCCATGCCCCAGGCCATCGGCGCCCAGGCGGCATTCCCTGGGCGCCAGGTGATTTCAATGTCGGGCGATGGCGGGTTTACCATGTTGATGGGGGATTTCATTTCACTGGCGCAGTTGAATCTGCCGGTCAAACTCATTGTGTTCAATAACTCGTCCCTGGGGTTTGTGGCCATGGAAATGAAGGCTGCCGGGTACCTGGACACTGGTACCGAGTTGAAAAACCCGGACTTCGCGGCCATGTCCAATGCCATGGGCATCCTGGGGATTCGTGTGGAGCAATCCGAAGACCTCGAGCCGGCTTTGCGCCGCGCATTGGCCCATGATGGCCCGGTGCTGGTAGACGTGGTGACCGCCACTCAGGAACTGGTGATGCCGCCAAGTATCAAGCTGGAACAGGCCAAAGGGTTCAGCTTGTATATGCTCAAAGCGGTGATGAGTGGGCGCGGGGATGAGGTGATTGAACTGGCCCGGACCAACTGGCTGCGTTAAACGAAAAGGTGGGAGGGGCTTGCTCCTCCCACACCTGAGCGCATTGCCCGATCAAGCCTTCTGTTTTTCTACCCATTTGCCGTAGGCATCGATAAATGCTTGCAAGAATGGTTTGGTCTTTTCCGACACCTTGCCCGCCTCATCGAACACACTGCCCGCCCCACCCAGGTAAGCTTCCGGCTGCTGCATGCACCACACATCCAGGAACACCAGTGACTGGCGCAGGTGATGATTGGCGCCGAAACCACCAATGGCACCCGGCGACACACTGATGATCGCACCAGGCTTGCCGCTCCAGGCGCTTTGCCCATATGGACGAGAACCTACGTCGATAGCGTTCTTCAACGCTGCCGGTACGGAGCGGTTGTATTCCGGGGTCACGAACAGCACCGCGTCGGATGAACTCACCTGTTGGCGGAAAGTACTGTAGGCTGCGGGCGGTGTTGCACCGTCGATGTCCTCGTTGTAGAGCGGCAAGTCGCCGATTTCAACAATGTTCAACTTGAGATTGGCAGGCGCCAGCTCGGCCAAGGCCAGGGCGACCTTGCGGTTGATCGACGCTTTTCTCAAGCTGCCCACCAGGACGGCAATCGTGTAGACCTTGCTCATTGAGGTTTCCCGACTTCTGAATAAAGGAGCTTGTAGTTATAAAGGCTTAGCGGCGTGTTCACCAGAGGGTTTCGATGATTACCGGGGCGTTTTCCTTGCAGTAACCTGCGTAGGAAGTGTCTGAAAATATCAGCGAATAGTATTTTTTTCTTATAGGTAAACTACCCCGCTCCCTGACGGTCTACAGAACCGCAAATCGAGCGTTTATCTCCAGAGGTTCTAAACAGATGGCAGCAGTACTAGTCGGACAGTTCCATGCCAGAGACGCGGAAGGCCGCGTATATTCGGTGCATGAGTTCCAGGAATCCAACCCGGCGCAAGGCGACCTGGCTGGCTCGACGCCCACCACCACCTACAAGCTGGCCATTGGCGACCGTGTAGAGAAACTGGAAGGCGATGAATTCAAACTGATCCAGTCGGGGACCATTCTCGTCCGCGAATCGAAAACTACCCTGGCATCATAAGGCTCCCCGTTTGTACACCCGCTCAGTCCTGGCCATCGATGGCGTTGACTGGGCCGGGGCCATCAAGGACTGCGGATCTGCGTCACTTCGATGCCCTGCTCACTTTGTTTGAGCGTCACCACCAGTTGCCCTCTCTCCCCCTCCACCGCGTACATCGAGCGCTTGTAGCCCGACCGGTTGGACGCGGGGTACGCCTCCACTTGCTTGATCAAGGTAACCGCCAACACAGTGCCGACCTGCTCGTTCACTTTTTCCTGGGAACGGATGAACGTTTCAAGTGCAAGGCCTTCGGATGGGTGTTCCGTGGGGTCGTTGAAGAGGTAAGCCGCCACGCATCCCACGGTCACAAGAACCACGAGTTGCTTGGCCGTCACCCCGAAGAACGTCGAGGGTAGAGGCATTTGAGACCAGACCTGTTTTTTGTTGTAAGTACCGGCAAGCCGGCATTGGTCGTTGCTGATCAGACGCACCATTCTAATGAGGTCATGGCCGAGCGCCATAGGCCGGGGCGACCCGCGCAGTCTTTTTTGCGCCTGAGGGCTTGCACCATTGAATACCCATCGCGCTGCACATAGACTCCGGCCATGCGTTTACGTCATATCGAAGTGATTCAGGCCATCTTGCAAACCGGACACCTGGGCACGGCCGCCGAATGGTTGCAACTCTCTGTGGGTGAAGTAGACGCAATCCTGAAGGACGCCGAGTTGCAGCTGGGGTTCATGCTGTTTGCCAGCGTGCGCGGTCGGCTCCAGGCAACACGGGAAACGCTGGAGTTGCAGACGCACATTGCCCAACTGTACGAAGCCTTTGAGCCAGTACAGCGATTGGCCAGCCGTTTGAAACACCATCACGCTCCAACCCTGCGTGCCCTTTGCACCCCGCCCCTGGCCAACCAGCTGTTGCCGCACAGCATCGCCGTGCTGCGCAGACGTTTCCAGGATACGCCGTGCAATCTGTCGAGCCAGCCGACCCGGGATATCGTCAGGAGCCTGCTGCTGCACGAAGCGGATGTGGGCCTGAGCCTGCATGACCCGGAACATGCGCAAATCCAAAGCACGGTGCTGGCCCAGGGCAAGCTGCAATTGCTCGCGCCCCATGGCTGGCTCAAACCCAGGCAGAAGTACATTGCGCTGCAAGACCTGGCCGGGCAGTCGCTGATCGGGCTTGAGGGGCATGACCCGCTCAGCCGCCTGCTGGATGCCAAGCTGCAAGCCCTGCGCCCGCTGCCGGTGGTGCAAACGCGGGTGCAGACGTACCAGATGATGCGCAGTATGGTCGAGGCCGGAGAAGGCTTGGCGATTGTCGACCCCTTTACCGCCTTTGGTGCAAGGGAGGCCGGGCTGGATGTATGCCCGGTGTCGCCCCCCATACTGGTCAGCCTCTATGCACTGACCCTGAAGGACGGTGCGACATCACCAGCCTTGAATGCGCTGCTGGAAATAGTCACCCAGAAAGCCGAAAGCCTGGCTTGCAACGACACCAAACCCTTGTAGAAGCGAGTTCAGACTGCTTCCACCTCGGTCTTGAACAACCGATACCAGAAAATCGCCACCTCGCGTGTTTGTGGATCAATCCCGCGATAACGCAGTTGGTCTATCCCGCCCATCACGTACCCGCAGCGCTCATACAGGCGGCAGGCACCCAGATTATTGTTCTGGGTTTCCAGCATCATGCCCGGTAGGTTTTTCTTGCGCGCCCAGAACTGCGCCACATCCAGCAGCGCCTTGGCCACGCCATGGCGTCGCGCCGGCAACACCACGGCCAACTCATCAACATGCGCAAAACCGTTCCAGTTGGTGCTGACCACAATGTGCCCTACCGCACGGTCATCCAGGTAGGCCATGAAGATCGCACTGTCGGCGGCATCGCGAAAGCTGGCGAACTCTTCCGGGTCGATGCCATAGCATTTGCGATACGGCAGGACGCGCTCAACCGGCCATTGCTCGACGCGCTGGCCCATCTGCGGTATGCCATAGGCGCTGACCTCGAAGCTGAAGTCATTGCCCCATACGTATGCGTCGAAGCCTTCGTCGGCGACGCGCACACTGAGCCCTGGGTACTTCGGGTTCATCACAGCTTGCTGCATAAACATTCTTAACCCTTGATGCAATCGACGGTGTAACGACGGCCACTGCCGTCATCTTCGTGTTGCAGCCCATGAACATCGGCGACAAAACCGGGGAAACTGCTATCGAACGTGCGGGCAAATGCCAGGTAGTCGATGATTGACCGCGTTGATTCGGTAAAGCGCTCGCCGGGCATGATCAATGGAATGCCCGGTGGATAAGGCACCAGCATTACGGCTGCGATGCGTCCTGGCAAGGCATCGATGGATACCGCTTCAACTTCGCCCCTGACCAGTTGGTCGTAGGCATCGGCGGGTTTCATCGCAATCTGCGGCAATACCGTGTACATGCGCTTGAGATGCTTGGCGGTGGCGTTGCTACGGTAACAGCTGTGCAACTGGTCGCAAAGATCGCGCAGGCCCAAGCCCTGATAACGTATCGGCCCCTGGGCGTACACCGAGGGCAAGCAACTGGCCAGGCTGACGTTGGCATCGTAACTGCGCTTGAACTCCAGCAACTCGGTGAGCAAGGTGCTCCACTTGCCTTTGGTGATCCCCATGGAAAACAACACGAGGAACGAATAAAGCCCGGTTTTTTCCACCACGAGGCCGCGCTCCCAGAGAAACTTGCTGACCACCGCGGCGGGAATCCCACAATCGCTCAAGGCGCCACCTGCATTGAGGCCAGGCATCACCAGGGTGACTTTGATCGGGTCCAGCAAGACATAATCTTCAGCCACATCGCCAAAGCCGTGCCAATCATCCTGGGGATGCAATAGCCAGTCCGCCGTGGCAACGCGGTCGATACCCGCCACCGACTGTGGCTGCCAGATCGAAAACCACCAATCCTCGGCAGCAATATGCTGGCGCAGATTGGCCAGCGCGCGGCGGAAACTCAGGGCCTCGTCGAACATTTCCTGCAACAGCGAGCGCCCGGCGGGGCCTTCCATCATCGCCGAAGCGACATCCAGCGAAGCGATGATGCTGTATTGCGGTGAAGTCGAGATGTGCATCATGAAGGCTTCGTTGAAACGGTCACGGTCCAGCTGCCGTGCGCCGCCATCCTGCACATGAATCATCGATGCCTGGCTGAATGCGGCCAGCAGTTTGTGGGTGGAGTGGGTGGTAAATACCAGCGGGCTGTCCGGTGTGCGCGAGGTGCCCATGCCATAGCGCCCGGCGAAAAACTCGTGAAATGCCGCATAGGCATACCAGGCTTCATCGAAGTGCAGCACCTCTACGCTATTACCCAATTGCTGCTTGATCAGTTCGGCGTTGTAGCACAGGCCGTCGTAGGTGGAATTGGTCACCACCGCCAGCTTCACCTTGGGTGGCCGGCCATATGCCAACGGGCTGGCGTCGATCTTGGCGCGGATTGACTCGGGGCTGAATTCGCTCAGGGGGATCGGGCCGATGATCCCCAGTTCGTTGCGCTCCGGGCACAGGTACAGCGGGATAGCGCCGGTCATGATGATCGAGTGCAACACCGATTTGTGGCAGTTGCGGTCCACCAACACCAGGTCGTCGCGACCGACCATGGAATGCCAGACGATCTTGTTGGCGGTGGAGGTGCCATTGATGACGAAGAACGTATGGTCGGCGCCAAAGTTGCGCGCGGCGCGGGCCTCGGCTTCGGCCAGGGGCCCGGTATGATCGAGCAGCGAGCCCAGTTCAGGGACAGAAACAGACAAGTCCGAGCGCAGGGTGTTCTCCCCGAAGAACTGGTGAAACGCCTGCCCCACCGGGCTTTTACGATACGCCACGCCACCGCCATGGCCAGGGGTGTGCCAGGAATAATTGGAATCGGCGGTGTGCTGCACCAAGGCCTTGAAGAACGGCGGTAACAGGCCGTCCAGGTAAGTGCGTGCAGAGCGGGCGACCTGGCGCGCCAGGAACGGCACGGTGTCTTCGAACAGATAAAGAATGCCGCGTAGCTGGTTAAGCTCGCTCATCGCATCGGCCGGCGCGTTTTCCAGGGTGACTTGCTCACCCAGGGCAAAGATCGGCAGGTTGGGTGCCCTCACCCGCGCCAGGCGGATTAGCTCGACCATGTTTTGCAGCAGGTGGGTATTTTCCCCGGCGCCTTCTGCTGCGATCAACATGCACGCCAAACCGTGATGGGTGGAAGCCACCAACCGCCCTTCGGCGTAGTCCACCGCAGAAAATATACTGAAGCCCTCTTGTTCCAACTCCCTGGCGATGCCTCGAACCCGGTCACCGGCAACGGTGTCGGCCTTGATGTCACGGTGCACGATAAGAATAGGGAACTTGAGGTCTTTGTACATGAGCGCTCTTACTCCGGAGGGCTTTGCACTCAGGGTAGAAGCTGGAAGCGAATGTGGCGAATGAAGATTTGGCAGCCCATCAAGATCAACTGCACTGCCCCGTGCTTATTGTTGTGTCAATTGAGTCCACAACGCCGGCGCACCCGCCGCCTTGGCAATCGCTTCCAACCGCGCCACGTGCTCGGCCAGGTCCTGCTCGCTGGCGCGGATGATCGGCGTAGGCTTGCGATCGGCCGGCAGGCGGCGGATTTCCGAAGGGCGATTGCCGGAGCCTTCTGCCGAGCCGCTGCCATCAGAGGCATTACCAGCCAGGGACAGGCTGGTTTGCCCGCCGGTCATAGTCAGGTAAACGTCGGCCAGGATCTCGGAGTCGAGCAAGGCGCCGTGCAGTTCACGGCCGGAGTTATCGACACCATAACGCTTGCACAAGGCATCCAGGCTGTTGCGTTGGCCCGGGTGACGCTCACGGGCCATCATCAAGGTATCGAGGATCGTGCAGTGCTGGGAAATGTCCGCACGGTCCGTCTGCCCCATCAGGGCAAATTCGTTGTTGATGAAGCCGATGTCGAACGCCGCGTTATGGATGATCAACTGGGCGCCGTTGATGAACTCGAAGAACTCATCAGCGACTTCGGCAAAGCGTGGCTTGCCCTTGAGGAATTCATCGGTGATGCCGTGGACGCCGATCGCGCCTTCGTCACTGTCACGGTCCGGTTGCAGGTAAACGTGGAAGTGGCGGCCGGTCAGCCGGCGCCCCATCAGTTCGACGCAACCGATTTCGATGATCCGGTGACCATCGGTCACCGGCATGCCGGTGGTTTCGGTATCGAGTACAACAGATCGGATGGCCATCAGGGTTCAGCTCTCAACGGTGTGGTGTGCAATGTGATGTGGTGAATCAAAGGGCGCGATGTTAACACGTGAGCTGATTCAGCTCTGCTTGTAGCCGCGCACTTCATCCACGCCACGATTGGCCAACTGGTCGGCGCGTTCGTTGCCAGGGTGGCCGATGTGCCCACGCACCCATTTCCAGGTGATGTCGTGACGGTTGCATTGCTCGTCGAGCAACTGCCACAAGTCAGCATTCTTGACCGGCTCCTTGGCCGCCGTCTTCCAACCGCGCTTCTTCCAGTTGACCATCCACTCGTTGATGCCCTTCATCACGTATTGCGAGTCGGTCACCAGCAGCACGTTGCAGCGCCGCTTGAGTTCTTCCAGGCCACGAATAGCGCCCATCAGCTCCATGCGGTTATTGGTGGTGTTGGCTTCACCGCCCCACAGTTCCTTCTCCACGCCCTTGCACACCAGCAAGGCGCCCCAACCGCCAGGGCCGGGATTGCCCTTGCAGGCGCCATCGGTGAAGAGTTCTACGCTATCGGTCATCGGTTGTATCCATCAAAACGGGCTGGCGGTAATCGACCGACAGTATCCCGAGGCCGGACAAACCGGCCTGAAATCAAAAAAGGGTTCAGCGTTCGCTTTGCTTGCGGTTGACCTTGGCCATCGGCATCGGCACGAGCTTGCCAATGGGCTGGCGCGCAACCTGACGCACCGGCCGCAAACCGACCACGATCTTGCGCGCTACCAGTAGATAGAAGCCGCCGCCGGATAATTGCCAGGTACCTGCACGGCGTTCCCAGCCCGCCAGGCGGCCCTGCCACTTGGCTGTCGCAAGCGGCGGACGATAGCACCCGAAGCGACGTTTCTCCAGCGCAAAGCCCAGCAGGTTCAGCCAGTCTCCCACCCGCGATGGCGAGATGCAGCGCGCCTGACGCAGGCCATCACGGGCGAACACACGGCGCAAGCCCCAACTGCTCCAGGGGTTGATACCGACAATCAGCAAATGGCCACCTGGGCGCACGCTGCTCGCGGCTTCGCGCAGCAACCCATGGGGCGACAGGCAGAAATCCAGGCCATGCTGCAGCACCACCACATCAGCGGCGTGCTCGCTCAAGGGCCAGGCCTGTTCCTCACAGACGATTTCCACCCCCGGCAGCGGCGCGCCCAGGCGAACATTGCGTTGCACCTGGGGCGCCGAAGGCGGCGTCTGGGCCGAGGGGCCGTAATGCACCAGATAGCCGCCAAAGAACCGGCCCAGCTCGTCGTCGAGCATACGCCGCTCTTCGTCCAGCAGAAATTGTCCAATCGGCCCGGACAACCATTCGCGGGCCGCGCTGATCAGGGCCAGCCACTCAGGATCGGCCTGGGCGAACGCTTTATCAGTCATTGCATTCTCCAACTCGCCTAGACGTTCTAAGATGCACCAATGTGTTCAGCTTGGCGAATCGAAGAATGATACAGATCAGTGCCCTACCCGCCTTCACCGACAACTACATCTGGTTGTTACAAGACCCTTCCACCCTGCGCTGCGCCGTGGTCGACCCCGGCGATGCCGCGCCGGTGCTGGCCTGGCTCAAGCAGAACACCGAGTGGACCCTCAGCGACATTCTGGTCACCCACCATCACCATGATCATGTGGGCGGTGTCGAGCAACTGAAAAATATTACCGGCGCCAAGGTCTACGGCCCGGCCAATGAAAAGATTCCGGCGCGGGATGTAGCCCTGCACGACAATGACCGCATCAACGTGCTGGGCTGGGACTTCGACGTGTACGCCGTGCCGGGGCACACGCTGGGGCATATCGCCTTTTACCATCAGGGCGTGTTGTTGTGTGGCGATACGCTGTTCGCTGCCGGTTGCGGCCGCCTGTTCGAGGGCACGCCGGAGCAGATGCATGCCTCCCTGCAGCGCCTGGCTGCCCTGCCTGCCGATACACTTGTGTACTGCACCCATGAATACACACAAAGCAACCTCAAGTTTGCCCAGGCCGTTGAACCGGACAACATCGATATCGCCGAACGGGTGGAAAATGTTGCCCAACTTCGCGCCCGTGGCGAGATCACGCTGCCTTCGAGCCTGGCGCTGGAAAAACTCACGAATCCCTTTTTGCGCACCGCTGAAACATCCGTTAAACAAAAAGCGGACGAACGGAACGGCCGCGATAACCGCTCTGGGGCCGAGGTGTTTGCTAGCTTGAGGGCTTGGAAAGATAAGTTCTAAGAGGATGCAATCTGATACGTAATTTCTGAATGGTTGACCGGAACCAAAGCGCTTTCTAGAATCGCCCGACATTTTTGCCCGGAACTTACTTCCAGCCAATGTCGTCATCTATTCGTAAATCCATTTCTTCAGACGCATTGACCCGCCTGGCTCAAGCCGTGGCGGTGGCCGTTTCCGCAACTCTGGCGGGCTGCCAATCGACCAATTACGCTGCACAATCCACCGTGCAACCCAAACCCAATCTTGCTGCCAAGATCAAGCAAAAACCTATTTGGCTATCAGAGAAGCCCAGCCCCGAAGTACCCCAGGATGTCTGGGAACGCATGCGTCGGGGCTTTCAATTGCAGGACGGTGTCGGCGTCAACCCACGCATCGAGCAACAGCGTCTGTGGTTCGCCAGCAACCCGTCCTTTCTGGAGAACGCCGGTGAACGCGGCAGCCTCTACATTCATTACATCGTCGAACGCCTTGAAGAACGCAACATGCCTCTGGAGCTGGCCCTGCTGCCAGTGATTGAAAGTGCCTACAACCCGATGGCTTATTCGCGCAGCGATGCGGTCGGCTTGTGGCAGTTCATTCCCTCCACCGGGCGCTACTTCAACCTGCGCCAGACCCGTGCCTACGACGGCCGCCGCGACATTACCGCCTCCACCACCGCCGCCCTGGACTATCTGACACGTCTGCATGACATGTTCAACGGCGACTGGCTGCTGGCATTGGCGGCTTATAACGCCGGCGAAGGTACGGTCAGCCGGGCGATCGAGCGCAACGAAAAGCTCGGCCTGCCTACCGATTACTGGAACCTGCCCCTGCCCCAGGAAACCAAGGACTATGTGCCCAAGTTCCTGGCCCTGTCCCAGGTGGTTCTGGCGCCAGAGGCCTACGGCGTCAACCTGAACCCGATTGCCAACACGCCGTACTTCGAAGTGGTTGAAGTCAAGCAAAGCATGGACCTGTCACGGGTTGCCGCGTTGGCCGAAATCGACGAAGACGAACTGTTCCAGCTCAACCCGGCCCTGAAACAACGCACCACCCTGGACGGCCCCCAGCATTTGCTGGTGCCGACCTCCAAGGCGCAGCTGCTCACCAGCACCCTTTCGACGATGAAGCCGGAAGAATTGCTGAGCATGCGCCCCAAGAAGCCGGTGTTCGACGAAGTCGAGACCAAGTCGGTGGCCGGGCGTACCCGCAGCTACAAGGTGCGCAGTGGCGATAACCTTACCTTGATCGCCAAGGCCAACAAGGTCGACGTGCATGACCTGCAACGCTGGAACAAGCTCAACGGCCAGGCACTCAAGGTCGGCCAGACCCTGGTGATGCAGGACACCCGCAAGGCCGCAGCGAAAAAACCGGTGCAGTACAAGGTCAAGAAAGGCGACTCGTTGTACATGGTCGCCAAGCGTTTCAACGTTGAGATGCAACATCTCAAGCGTTGGAACCCGCGCACCGGCCAGGCGTTAAAGCCAGGGCAGATGCTGGTGGTTTCCGGGCCAAGATAAAGCCCTCAAGAACACCGGAGGCTAATGTGAGAGGGGGCTTGCTCCCGATAGCAGTGGGTCAGTCAGCCTATGTATTGGCTGACATGCCGCTATCGGGAGCAAGCCCCCTCCCACATTGGATCGCCATCGCCCTAACTGGCTTTTTCCAACCGGAACAAGCTGTTACTGTACCGATCATAAAGCCCAAGCCGCCTGGATCGGATCTCTGACTTGAAGCGTCCTCTCCTTCTACTAACAAGTCTGGCCTTGAGCTTTGCTGCGAACGCGACGATTACCGAGAGCCACGGTTACGCGCAGTTCGGCTCACTCAAGTACCCGGCCAAATTCACCCATTACGATTGGGTAAACCCTGCAGCGCCCAAAGGCGGCACGCTGCGGGTTATGGCCTTTGGCACCTTCGACACGCTCAACCCCTATACCTTCAAGGGCACCAGCCCGGTTTCCACCGGCAATTTCCTGCAATACGGCGTCAATGAGCTGAACGAACCCTTGATGGTCGGCACCGGCCAGTACGCGCCGTCGGGCGACGAGCCCACTTCCAGCTATGGCCTGATTGCCCAGTCGGTGGAATACAGCGAGGACCGCAGTTGGGTGGTGTTCAACCTGCGCCCCGAAGCGCGCTTTCACGACGGCAAGCCGATCACCGCCGCAGACGTGGCGTTTTCCTATCGCACGCTGTTGACCGAAGGCCATCCGCAATACCGTACGAGCCTGCAGGAAGTGGCCCGGGTCGATATTCTCAACCGCCACCGCATCCGTTTTGTATTCAAACGTGCGGGCAACCCGTTGCTGATCCTGCGCCTGGGCGAATTGCCGGTGCTGCCCCTGCACTACTGGAAGAACCGCGATTTCAAGGCCACCACCTTCGAGCCGCCGCTGGGCAGTGGACCGTACCGCATCACCAAGGTCGCCCCTGGGCGGCAGTTGGTGTTTGAACGGGTCAAGAATTACTGGGGCAAGGACCTGCCGGTCAACCGAGGCTTCTACAACTACGACAAGGTCGAGGTGGAGTTCTATCGCGACAGCGACGTGGCTTTTGAAGCCTTCAAGGCTGGTGAATTCGACATTTATATCGAGCATCAGGCCAAGAACTGGGCCACGGGCTACAACTTCCCCGCGGTCAATCGTGGCGATGTGATCAAGGCGCAGATTGCCCACCAGATCCCCACCCAGAGCCAGGGCCTGTTCATGAATACCCGGCGGCCCGCCTTCAGCCAGGCCAAGGTCCGCGAAGCCCTGGGGTTGATGTTCGACTTCGAGTGGACCAACCGCACCCTGTTCAGCAGCGCCTACAAGCGTTCGGTGAGCTATTACCCCAACAGCGAATTCTCGGCCACCGGCCTGCCCGTGGGCCATGAGTGGCTGATGCTCTCGCCCTATCGCGACCAACTGCCGGCCGCACTGTTTACCCAGCCGTTCAGCCTGCCGCAGACCGACGGTCGCGGTATCCCCCGCGACACGCTGCGTCGCGCCCTGGCACTGCTCGGCGAAGCCGGCTGGAAACTGTCGGGCCAACGCCTGCTCAACAAGGATGGGCAACCGCTGCGCCTGGAGATCCTGCTGGTCAACCCGAACCTTGAGCGCATCCTGCAACCTTATGTCGAAAATCTGACCCGCATCGGCATCGACGCCCGCTTGCGTACCGTCGACCGGGCACAGTACAAACAGCGCCTCGATCAATTCGATTTCGACATGATTCTGATGACCCTCAACCAGACCTTGAGCCCGGGTCTGGAGCAGTGGCAGTACTTTCACTCCAGCCAGGCCACGATCAAAGGCAGCAAGAACTACGCCGGCATCGCCAACCCGGTGGTCGACCACCTGTTGGATCAACTGCTGGCGGCGCAGACCCGCGAAGAACAACTGGCGGCCGGCCGCGCCCTGGACCGCGTGCTGCTGTGGCAGCACTACAGCATTCCCAACTGGTACCTCAACTATCATCGCCTGGCGTACCGCAACCGGTTCGCCTTCGTTACCACGCCGCCCTATAGCCTGGGCCTGAGTGCGTGGTGGCTGAAAGCTTCGGAGAAAGCCCAATGATGTCTTTGCGTACTACCCTGCTCGCCAGCCTGTTGCTGTGCACCGCGGCCCAAGCCGCCCCGCAACACGCGCTGACCCTCTACAACGAGCCCCCCAAGTACCCCGCCGACTTCAAGCATTTCGACTACGTCAACCCCGACGCCCCCAAAGGCGGCACCTTCCGCGAGTCGGCCATGGGCGGCTTCGACAGCCTCAACCCCTACATCAGCAAGGGTGTGCCGGCGGATAACCTGCCGTTGATCTACGACACCCTGGCCATGCAAAGCCTGGACGAGCCCATTACCGAATACGGGCTGGTGGCGGGCAAGATCGAAAAAGCCCCGGACAACAGTTGGGTGCGTTTCTACCTGCGCCCCGAAGCGCGCTTCCACGATGGCCATCCGATGCGCGCCGAGGACGTGGTGTTTACCTTCCAGACCCTGATCAAGGACGGTAACCCGCTTTACCGCAACTACTACGCCGATGTCGACGAAGTCGTGGCCGAAGACCCGTTGCGTGTGCTGTTCAAGTTCAAGCGCACCAACAACCGCGAATTGCCGCTGATACTCGGGCAGTTGCCAGTGCTGCCCAAGCACTGGTGGGCGACTCGCGACTTCTCCAAGGGCAACCTGGAAGCGCCCCTGGGCAGCGGGCCGTACCAGGTGTCGGAGGTCAAGCCCGGACGCATGATTCGCTACGAGCGGGTCAAGGACTACTGGGCCAGGGACCTGCCGGTGAACAAGGGCTTCTACAATTTCGACACCCGCATCACTGATTACTACCGTGACAGCACCGTGTCCCTGGAAGCCTTGAAGGCCGGGCAATTCGATTACTGGCTGGAGTTCAGCGCAAAGAACTGGGCCAACGCCTACAACATTCCAGCGGTGACCCAGGGCCGACTGATCAAGGAAGAAATCCCCAACGGCAACCCCACCGGCATGCAGGGCTTTGTGTTCAATATGCGCAAGCCGATGTTTCAGGATGTGCGGGTGCGCAAGGCGATCAGCCTGCTACTGGATTTCGAATGGAGCAACAAGCAGCTGTTCAACGGCGCGTACACCCGAACCCGCAGCTATTTCGAAAACTCGGAAATGGCCGCCACCGGTTTACCTGGCCCGGATGAACTGGCGATCCTTGAGCCTTTGCGCGACAAGATCCCGCCCGAAGTCTTCACTCAGGCCTTCGAACCTTCCAAAACCGATGGCAGCGGCATGATCCGCACCCAGCAGCGCGAGGCTTACCAGCTGTTGCAAGCTGCCGGCTGGAAGATTGTCGATGACAAGATGGTCGACAGCACCGGCAAACCGGTGACTATCGAATTCCTGCTGGCCCAGACCGAATTCGAACGCATCCTGCTGCCGTTCAAGCGCAACCTGTCCGACCTGGGCATCGACCTGGTGATTCGCCGAGTGGATGTCTCGCAGTTCGTCAACCGCCGGCGCTCGCGGGACTTCGACATGCTGGTGGGCAGTTTCCCGCAGTCCACCTCGCCCGGTAACGAGCAGCGCGAATTCTGGAAATCGTCCAGCGCCGACAAACCCGGCAGCCGTAACTACATGGGTCTTAAGGATCCGGCCGTTGACCAACTGGTCGAAGAGCTGATCGATGCCGGCTCGCGCCAAAGCCTGATTGCCCACGCCAGGGCGCTCGACCGCGTACTCCAGTTTGGTTACTACGTGGTGCCCAACTGGCACATCAAGACCTTCCGCGTGGCGTACTGGGACCACTTGGGTCATCCCAAGGTCTCGCCACGCTACGACGTGGGCACGGCCACCTGGTGGGCCAAACCCGATGTCAAACCGGCGGTCTCCCTGGACACCACACAAAACGCCGATGCGGCGAGCGGAGGCGATTGAATGCTGGCCTATATTGTTCGCCGCCTGTTGCTGATCATTCCCACGCTTTTCGGGATTTTGCTGATCAATTTCGTCATCATCCAGGCCGCCCCCGGCGGGCCGGTGGAGCAGATGATCGCCAAGCTGGAAGGCTTCGACGGCGCCACCAGCCGTATTGCCGGGGGCGGGGCCGAAGTTGCGGTGGCCGGCTCCAGCTACCGTGGCGCCCAGGGCCTGGACCCGGCGCTGATCAAGGAAATCGAAAAGATGTACGGCTTCGACAAATCGGCGCCGGAACGCTTGTGGATCATGGTCAAGAACTACGCCCGGCTGGATTTTGGCGACAGTTTTTTTCGTGACGCCAAGGTCATCGACCTGATCAAGGAAAAGATGCCGGTGTCCATCTCCCTCGGGTTATGGAGCACCCTGATCATGTACCTGGTGTCGATCCCGCTGGGGATCGCCAAGGCCACGCGACATGGCAGCCACTTCGATGTGTGGACCAGCTCGGCCATCATCGTCGGCTATGCGATTCCGGCGTTCCTGTTTGCGATCTTGCTGATCGTGGTGTTTGCCGGCGGCAGTTATTTCGACTGGTTCCCCTTGCGCGGGCTGACCTCCAACAACTTCGACGAGTTGAGCGTTGGCGGCAAGATCCTCGATTACTTCTGGCACTTGGCGCTGCCTGTCACCGCACTGGTGATCGGCAACTTCGCGACCATGACCCTGCTGACCAAGAACAGCTTTCTCGACGAGATCAACAAGCAATACGTGGTCACCGCCAAGGCCAAAGGGCTGACCAACCACCGCGTGCTCTACGGCCACGTCTTCCGCAATGCGATGCTGCTGGTGATCGCCGGCTTCCCCTCGGCTTTCATCGGCATCTTCTTTACCGGCTCGCTGCTGGTGGAGGTGATCTTCTCCCTCGACGGCCTGGGCCTGATGAGCTTTGAAGCGGCAATCAACCGCGACTATCCGGTGGTATTCGGCACGCTGTTTATCTTCACCCTGCTGGGGCTGGTCGTGAAACTGATCGGTGACCTCACCTATACCCTGGTCGATCCGCGTATCGACTTCGCCAGCCGGGAGCATTGAGATGAACCTGTCCCCCCTCAATCGCCGCCGGTTCGAGCGGTTCAAGGCCAACAAACGTGGCTGGTGGTCTCTGTGGCTGTTCCTGATCCTGTTCGGGCTGAGCCTGGGCGCCGAGCTGATCGCCAACGACAAACCCCTGGCCGTGCATTACGACGGCGACTGGTATTTCCCGGCGCTCAAGCGCTACCCCGAGACCACCTTCGGCGGCGAATTCCCCCTGGAAGCCAACTACAAGAGCCCGTATATCCAGGAACTGCTCAAGGCCAAGGACGCCTGGACCTTGTGGGCGCCGATCCCGTTCAGCTACCAGAGCATCAACTACGACCTGAAGGTCCCCGCCCCTGCGCCCCCTTCAAGCGTCAACCTGCTGGGTACCGATGACCAGGGGCGTGACGTGCTGGCGCGGGTGATCTACGGCTTTCGCGTATCGGTGCTGTTTGCCCTGACCCTGACCGTGCTCAGCTCGATCATCGGCGTGATTGCCGGCGCGTTGCAGGGGTTCTATGGCGGCTGGGTCGACCTGGCCGGGCAACGCTTTCTGGAGATCTGGTCGGGGCTGCCGGTGCTCTACCTGCTGATCATCCTCGCCAGTTTCGTGCAACCCAACTTCTGGTGGCTGCTGGGGATCATGCTGCTGTTTTCCTGGATGAGCCTGGTGGACGTGGTGCGCGCCGAGTTCCTGCGCGGGCGCAACCTTGAGTACGTGCGCGCAGCGCGGGCCCTCGGCATGCAGAACGGCGCGATCATGTTCCGCCATATCCTGCCCAATGCAATGGTCTCGACCATGACCTTTCTGCCGTTCATCCTTACCGGCGCCATCGGCACCCTCACCGCCCTGGATTTCCTTGGCTTCGGCCTGCCGGCGGGTTCGCCGTCGCTGGGTGAACTGGTGGCCCAGGGTAAATCCAACCTGCAAGCGCCGTGGCTGGGCATGAGTGCCTTTGCCGTACTGGCGATCATGTTGAGCCTGCTGGTGTTTATCGGCGAGTCCGCTCGCGATGCGTTCGACCCGAGGAAATGAGATGAATCCGGACAATCTGATTGAAATCCGTGACCTCAGTGTCGAGTTTGTCACCGGTGAACATCACCACCGCGTGGTCAACCAGGTGAGTTTCGACATCAAACGGGGTGAGACCCTGGCACTGGTCGGCGAAAGCGGCTCCGGAAAGTCGGTAACGGCCCACTCGATCCTGCGGCTGCTGCCCTACCCGTTGGCGCGACACCCGAGCGGCACTATCGAATACGCCGGGCAAGACCTGCTGACCCTTAAAGAAAAGACCCTGCGGCATATTCGCGGCAACCGCATTGCAATGATCTTCCAGGAGCCGATGACCTCGTTGAACCCGCTGCACTCCATCGAGAAGCAAATCAACGAAGTACTCGGCCTGCACAAGGGCCTGACGGGCAAGGCCGCCACCCGGCGCACCCTGGAATTGCTGGAGCTGGTGGGCATCCCCGAACCGCACAAACGCCTCAAGGCGCTGCCCCACGAATTGTCCGGCGGCCAGCGCCAGCGGGTGATGATCGCCATGGCGTTGGCCAATGAGCCGGAGCTGCTGATCGCCGATGAGCCGACCACGGCCCTGGATGTCACCGTGCAGTTGAAGATCCTGGAGTTGCTCAAGGAGTTGCAGGCGCGGCTGGGCATGGCGCTGTTGCTGATCAGCCACGACCTCAACCTGGTACGGCGCATCGCCCACCGTGTATGTGTGATGCAGCAAGGTTGCATCGTTGAACAGGCCGATTGCGAGACACTGTTCCAGTCGCCCCAGCATCCCTACACCCAGGAATTGCTTGCTGCGGAGCCCAGTGGCGGGCCGGCCGACAATGAGGTCGGCCCACCGCTGCTGGAAGTGGACGACCTGAAAGTCTGGTTTCCGATCAAGAAAGGCTTTTTGCGCAATACCGTGGATTACGTCAAGGCCGTGGACGGTATCAACTTCAGCCTGCCCCAAGGGCAAACCCTGGGCATCGTTGGCGAAAGTGGCTCGGGCAAATCCACCCTGGGCCTGGCAATTTTGCGCCTGATCGGCAGCCAGGGCGGGATTCGCTTCGAAGGCCAGCAACTGGACCGCCTCAGCCAACAACAGGTGCGCCCGTTGCGCCGGGAAATGCAGGTGGTGTTCCAGGACCCGTTCGGCAGCCTGAGCCCGCGCATGTGCGTCAGCGAGATCGTTGGCGAGGGCTTGCGCATCCACAAGATGGGCACGCCCGCCGAACAGGAAGCGGCGATTATCGCGGCGCTCAAGGAAGTGGGCCTGGACCCCGAATCCCGGCATCGCTACCCCCATGAATTCTCCGGCGGCCAGCGCCAACGCATCGCCATCGCCCGAGCGCTGGTGCTCAAGCCGCGCCTGATCCTTCTGGACGAACCCACCTCGGCCCTGGACCGCACGGTACAGCGCCAGGTGGTGGAGTTGCTGCGCGGCCTGCAAGCCAAGTACAACCTGACCTACCTGTTTATCAGCCATGACCTGGCGGTGGTCAAGGCGCTGAGTCACCAGTTGATGGTGGTCAAGCAAGGCCAGGTGGTGGAGCAAGGCGATGCCCAGGCTATTTTTGCCGACCCGCAACATGCCTATACCCGCCAGTTGCTCAAGGCCGCCTTTTTGGTACCTCCCTGACGGATGGGCTCAGGGCGTGATGGCGGCCTGACAGCCGACCGGAATGTTGTGAGCCTCTCAAGTTACAGCGCCGCGTATGTCGACCATTGACCACTGCCCGTAAAAAACAGGTGGGGTAAAGTACGGCTGGCTCATGCTATCTGCAAATGAAAATCGGGAGGCGCTGCACTTCCACCAATGCCTACACGGAGGTGGGATTCATTCATGGAGCCCTCATTGTGACTTACCCAGACGAATGGCTTGCAGTCTCTTGAAGCTTGGGTCAAGGTCATCGGCCGAAACGCTGCCGTCGGGATAGGTATACTGGGTGTAGTTACCATCCTCTCTCACCTTAGGTCCTACTGAATAAAGGGTGTAGTCGGTATGCAGTATTGGCTCGAACACCACCTTTCTTGCATTTTGGGCACGATAATATGAATAGATTTCCCCCCCACTAAGTAACCAGGCAACCTTTTCATGTCGGACCAGAAACTGTTCATTTACCCAAGGGTAGTAGTCCTTCTTGATTAACACATCACCGCTGACCTCGTGCGTCACCGCAAAAGCAGAGCGCCGCTGTGGCAGGCGCTGATCGAACATCACAATAAGCCCTCCCCCCGGGCCCCCTCTAACATTCTCCCCGAAGTGCGTTGTGTTGGCGTAGGTGACACCAAAGGTCACATTACTCAGTTGCCACTGGCATCTGCTACCGCCATTGATGGCTAGCTTTGCCTCGTACACGTCGCTCTGCCCCCGCTGCTGCGGCTGAACCGTGGTAGACAGGTAGCCGTCCTCCTCATAATTGGACCAGTCCGGTCCTGAGCGTTTGATCGGGCATTTTTCAGAGCGGTACATCACCCGCATCGGGT
>NZ_SPKP01000002.1:0-67970 GCF_023127835.1 Pseudomonas sp. B329
CCCGCTTTAAGGCGACAACGCGGCGGGGAAACTAATTGAGAACGCCCCCTAGTCAGACGCCGTGGCACAAGGAGTTGCCTTCGCAGCCAGCTTGATGACTGAGCGAGTCAGCCAAGAGAATAGTACAACGGCCGCCCCTTCGCTCAACCGCGCAGCGCGACGACCAGTTCAGCCAGCCAAGGCTCGGCGTCGGCTTCCGGGGTCACGCTTTCGCTGGCGTCCAGGCGCAGCATCGGCAGCACTTCACGCACGCCCAACTCGCCGAACAGTTCGCGCATTTGCTCGCCGCCACCGCAGAACGTATCGCCATAGCTGGCGTCACCCAGGCCGATGACCGCGCCCGGCAGCCCGCGCCAGGCGGCGGGGAGTTGGTCGCGAATGCTTGAGTACAGCAGTTGCAGATTATCGGGCAACTCGCCCATGCCGGTGGTCGAGGTCACCGCAAGGAACGCATCGGGAGCAAACGCCTGCACCTCGCCCAGGCTGGCGCGAGGGTTGTGCCAGGCTTCAAAACCGGCGTCCTTGAGGATTTTTTCCGCGTGGCGAGCGACTTCTTCAGCCGTACCGTAGACCGAGCCGGAAAGGATGGCGACTTTCATCAATCTGATCCTGTAGTTGAGTCAAAGCCTGGGATATTAGCAGTCTGTGCCGATAATTCAGCGCGCAGCGTGCAAGAATCAAGACTTGCCTTAAACTTGCACCGTCAAACACAAGCCATGGACCGCTCAATGATTAACGCCAAGCTGCTGCAAATGGTCGTCAATGCCTCCAACGATGGGATCGTCGTTGCCGAGCGTGAGGGCAAGGACAAACCGCTGATCTACGTCAACCCTGCGTTCGAACGCCTGACCGGCTACACCCTGGACGAGATCCTTTATCAGGACTGCCGCTTCCTCCAGTCCGGTGACCGTGACCAGCCGGCACTGATGGCCATTCGTGAAGCCCTCGACAACGGCGGCGCATGTCGCGAGATCCTGCGTAACTACCGTAAGGACGGCACTCACTTCTGGAATGAGCTGTCACTTTCGACGGTGTACAACGAGGCGGACAGGCAAACGTATTTCGTCGGTGTGCAAAAAGACGTCACCACTCAAGTCAAGGCGCAGCAACGCGTCGCCCAGTTGGAAGCGCAGTTGGCCGAGCTTAAAAACGAGCTCGCGGCGCTCAAGGCGACGAGTGGAATTAACAAACTGTAAAAAACGCGGTCTTTAGAGCGATAATGGCTCTTTAATGCCTCAGCCTTGAGCTAGATCAATGCACCGCGACACGCTTTTGACGCAGGACGAACTGGACTTTATCCAGGACATGCAGCACAACCCGCAGCTCAATCTGCGGGATGCGTGGTCGAGCCTGACGGTTAATGGCGGCGCGCAGATTCGTGATTTGCTCACGCGGCTGGCCGCTCACGACCAGGTCACCATCCAGGCGCAGTTCGACAACCAGCAACTTACCTTCCCCCTGCGCTTGGTGGAAGATGAGTTTCATGCGGTGCATCTGCGCCTGGGCGTGCCGAGCATTTTCGAAGACGGGCCGATGATCCGCCCGTGGCGCCTGGCCCTTGAAGCGCCCGTGGCGTTGGAAAACGTCAAGGGCTACCCCAGTGCATTGTGGGTGCACGAAATATCATTCAAGGGTGTACTGGTAGAAGTGCGCGGCCGGGCAAAACCGCCCAAGACCTTTTCCCTGTGGTTCAGCCCTTCCGGCTACGAACGTATCGCGCTTCGCGGCACGCTGGAGCGGGAAACTGCCCGAGGCCTGTTCGCTTACCGCCTGAACCAGAGTGATGCAGATGAGACCGAGCGCCTGCGCCAGTTCATTCTGCACCAGCACCGCCTGGTTCATCCCCATGTGCACGCCTGAGTTCAGGTATCCAGGCGACCGCTGAGAAACTGCTGCAAGCGGCGCTGCATCAAACGTCCGTCATTGCCCAGGCAACCTATCGATGAGCCTGCCAGGCTGTGCTCGGCGAGGTCCGAGGCATCGCCAGCCAACAGCAACGGGCAATTGAGCGTCAATGCCAGGCGACTGAGCCGCGAAGGCAGTTCTGCACCCGGAGAATGGTTGGAAAACAGCACCAGGGCTTGTGGCCGAGTTCTCTCGCAGACCAGCGTCAACTCATCGAGCGGTTGGCCAACACCCAGGACTTTTACCGCGAGCTTGTCGCTGGATATCAATAAACCCGCGACCAACAGTTCCAGCTCACGACACTCGCCGGCAATGGCGGCCAGCAACACCCTCGGTGCCGGTGAAGCGCACGCCAATTGCAGCCGTTGAGCGGTGCGCGCACGCAGGAAGTTGTCGAAAAACAGCCATTCGCTGGCTTGGCCAAAACGCCCCTGGTGACGCAGCAGTTGCTGCCAGAGGGGCATCATGATGTCCTGAAATACGACGGTGGTTGAATAAGCGCTGAAGACTTGTCCGTACAACTGCCCCAGTTCACGATCATCAAAAGCGCTGATGGCCACCCGCAGTTGCGCCTGCCACTGCTGCCATTCCAGTTCGATATCGCTGCGTGACGCCGTGGCCAGCTCGCCGGGCCGTTGATCACGCGCCAGGATCTTGCCCACTTTGCTCACCGCTACGCCGCGTTCGATCCAGTCAAGAATGCGATGAACCGTGTCGATATCGGTGCTTGAGTACAGCCGATGCCCACTTTCGGTGCGAGTGGGTTGAATCAAGCCATAGCGACGCTCCCAGGCACGTAAAGTCACCGGGTTAACGCCTGTAAGTCTTGCCACTTCACGAATTGGAAACAGCACTTCGGCGTCAGCGTGACTATCAGGTGATGCTTCAAGAGACGGAGCTATGATTTGGGACATCAGCTGTCAGCAATATCCATATGGATTTGGATCCTATTTAACGCCCATTGATGCCCATGATTCAAGATCTACGGCGATCCATCCGAAGTTTCTGGCGTATTTCGGCAAAACAGGAATAATCCTTGCCTGTTTTTTACGTCGCTGCAGCACCCCGCAGCCTCGTTCGTGCGCCGCTTACCCGGCCCAGCGCACTCGATACCTGGAGATACACCATGTCTACCTCACCCGTCACGTTGATGGTTGCGCGCCGCGTCGCCAAAGGTCGCTACGAAGAATTGATGGCTTGGCTGCGCGAAGGCGAGCAATTGGCCACTGACTTCCCGGGTTACCTGGGTTCCGGCGTACTCGCCCCGCCACCCCATGATGATGAGTTCCAGATCATCTTCCGCTTCGCCGATGAGAAAACCCTGCACGCCTGGGAATTTTCAGCCTCGCGCAGCGCCTGGCTGAGTCGCGGTAGCGAGCTGTTTGCCAACCCTTGCGAGCGTCGTGTCAGCGGTATCGATGGCTGGTTTGGTGCCGTAGGGGCACGCCCGCCGCGCTGGAAACAGGCGGTCGCGATTTGGCTGGCGTTCTTCCCGGTGTCATTGTTGTTCAACTTCGGTCTCGGCCCGCTGCTTGGCGAGTTGGACCTGTTCAGCCGTGTACTGGTCAGCACCGCCGCCCTGACGCCGCTGATGGTTTACCTCTTTATTCCGCTCTCGACGCATCTGTTGGCGAACTGGCTGCACCCCTCGCCACCGCGCAAAGTCACCGAAGCCGCCGTATGAGCACAGGGGCCGGGTCGCTGGTATAGTTTGCGTCTGCCAGCGACTTGAGCCTCCCATGATTGCAACCCACGCACCGATCCTGATCACCGGTGCCGGCCAGCGCGTCGGCCTGCATTGTGCTGAGCGCCTGTTGGATGATGGCTACTCGGTGATTTTCAGTTACCGCAGCGAACGCCCAGGTGTGCAGGCGCTACGTGAACGAGGGGCCATCGGCGTATTTGCCGACTTTTCCAGCGAAGCCGGGATTCTTGCCTTCATCGCGCAGTTGCAAACCCATACCCAAAGCCTGCGTGCGATCATCCACAATGCTTCGGCCTGGGTCGCAGAAACAGCGGGCGACGAAAGCCGCGCGTTTATCGATATGTTCAGCGTACACATGCTTGCGCCGTACCTGATCAACCTGCATTGTTCACCCTTGCTGCAACGCTCGACACCTGCCGATATTGTGCACATCAGCGATGACGTGGTGCGCAAGGGCAGCCGTCAGCACATCGCCTATTGCGCCACCAAGGCCGGCCTCGACAGCCTCACGCTATCGTTTGCCGCGCAGTTCGCGCCGCTGATCAAGGTCAACGGTATCGCGCCGGCCATGGTGATGTTCAACGAAGGCGACGACGCGGCCTATCGCGCCAAGGTCCTGGCCAAGTCGGCCCTGGGCATCGAGCCCGGGCCTGAGGTGATCTACCAGAGCGTGCGTTACCTGCTGGACAACCCCTATGTCACCGGTACCACCCTGACCGTCAACGGCGGGCGGCATATCAAGTAAGCCGTTTGCGAGGATGTTGTATGACCCTTTCCCTGCCCCACCACTACCGCGAAATCCTCAAGGGCCTGGGCGAAGACCCAGAGCGCGAGGGCCTGCTCGACACGCCCAAGCGTGCCGCCAAGGCCATGCAGTACCTGTGTCATGGCTACGCGCAGAACCTGGAAGAAATCGTCAACGGCGCGCTGTTCGCCTCCGACAATGACGAGATGGTGATCCTCAAGGACATCGAGTTGTACTCGTTGTGCGAGCATCACCTGCTGCCCTTTATCGGCAAGGCGCACGTGGCCTATATTCCGACCGGCAAGGTGCTGGGCCTGTCTAAACTGGCGCGCATCGTCGACATGTTTGCCCGGCGCCTGCAGATCCAGGAAAACCTTACGCGGCAAATCGCCGACGCCATCCAGGACGTAACCCAGGCCGCCGGCGTGGCGGTGGTGATCGAAGCCAAGCACATGTGCATGATGATGCGCGGCGTAGAGAAACAGAATTCAACCATGAACACCTCAGTGATGCTCGGCGCCTTCCGCGAATCGAACACCACGCGCATGGAGTTCCTGCAATTGATTGGACGGAGCAAGTAGCAATGCCACAACTTCAACCAGGCATGGCGCGTATCCGGGTCAAAGACCTGTGCCTGCGCACTTTTATTGGCATCAACGAGGACGAAATCCTCAACAAGCAGGATGTGCTGATCAACCTGACCATCCTGTATGCCGCCCAGGACGCCGTGCGCGACAACGATATCGACCACGCCTTGAACTACCGCACCATCACCAAGGCGATCATCGCCCATGTGGAAGGCAACCGCTTCGCCCTGCTGGAGCGCCTGACCCAGGAATTGCTGGACCTGGTGATGAGCAACGAATCGGTGTTGTACGCCGAGGTGGAAGTCGACAAGCCCCACGCGCTGCGCTTTGCCGAGTCGGTTTCGATCACTCTAGCCGCCAGCCGCTGATACTAAGTGAGCCCTATGAACGACCAACAACGCCTCGAACTCGAAGCCGCCGCCTTTCGCCGGCTGGTGGCCCACCTGGACAGCCGAAAGGATGTACAGAACATCGACCTGATGAACCTGGCCGGCTTCTGCCGCAACTGCCTGTCCAAGTGGTACAAGGCCGAGGCCGATGAGCGCCAGATCGAGGTCAGCCTCGATGACGCCCGTGAAGTGGTGTACGGCATGCCGTACGCCAAGTGGAAAGCCCAATACCAGCAAGAAGCCAACGCCGACCAACAGGCCGCGTTCGCCAAAGGAAAACCCCATGACTGATCTGAACACCCTGCGCGCCAGCCTCAACAGTGGCGAACACGTCTTTGCCGACACCCTGGCCTTTATCGCCGACGGTTACGACTACCAGCCACAAGCGTTCACCAATGGCGATGTGGAAAACGCAGCCGGACAAAACGAAGGGTCGTGCAAGACCCTGGGTCTGGCCTTACTGGAAGGCTTGAGCGATCAGGAAGCGTTGCTGGCGTTTGGCGAGCATTACCGGTCGGTGGTGGCGACGCCTGAGGGCAGTGACCATGGCAATATTCGGGCGTTGATTGCCCATGGGTTGGATGGGGTAAAATTTGCCGCGCAGCCCCTGGCTCGCAAATCCTGAGTCAAATACATATCCAAATGTGGGAGGGGGCTTGCTCCCGATAGCAGGTTTCAGCCAAGTATTAGTTGGCTGACACACCGCTATCGGGAGCAAGCCCCCTCCCACATTTTTTTGCAGCGTTGTTTAGAACGAAGCGTCCTTCAAACCATCGAGGTAGCGCTCGGCATCCAGGGCCGCCATGCAACCGGCGCCGGCCGAGGTGATGGCCTGGCGGTAGACATGGTCAGCCACGTCACCGGCAGCAAAGATACCTTCGATGTTGGTCGCAGTCGCATTGCCTTCACGGCCGCCCTGCACCACCAGGTAACCGTCTTTGGCTTCCAGCACGCCCTCGAACAACGAAGTGTTCGGAGTATGGCCGATGGCAATGAACACGCCATCTACTTTCAATTCGTCGAAGCTGCCATCGTTGTTCTTCAGGCGCGCACCGGTCACGCCCATGTTGTCGCCCAGGACTTCATCCAGGGTGGCGTTGAGCTTGAGGATGATCTTGCCTTCTGCCACACGGGCATGCAGCTTGTCGATCAGGATCTTCTCGGCGCGGAAGGTCTCGCGACGGTGAACCAGGGTCACAGTGCTGGCGATGTTGGCCAGGTACAGCGCCTCCTCCACAGCAGTGTTACCACCACCGACCACAGCGACCGGCTTGTTGCGGTAGAAGAAACCGTCGCAGGTAGCGCAGGCCGAAACCCCCTTGCCCATGAACGCTTCTTCCGATGGCAGGCCCAGGTAACGAGCACTGGCACCGGTGGCGATGATCAGGGCGTCACAAGTGTAGACGCCACTGTCGCCGGTCAGGCTGTAAGGCTTCTTGGAGAAGTCGACCTTGTTGATGTGATCAAACACGATCTCGGTTTCAAAGCGCTCGGCGTGCTCTTTCATACGCTCCATCAGCACCGGGCCGGTCAGTCCGTGGACATCGCCCGGCCAGTTGTCGACTTCGGTGGTGGTGGTCAACTGACCGCCCGCCTGCATGCCGGTGATCAGCAGCGGCTTGAGGTTGGCCCGGGCAGCATAGACGGCAGCGCTGTAACCGGCAGGGCCGGAACCGAGAATAATCACTCGCGAATGGCGGGTATCAGACATGACTCGCTCCTATCGACCGCCCGGACTACAAGGCGGCTGGAATAAAAAAGGGACCACGAAGCACTTGGGGAAGGCTTGAACTCGCAGGCCCTGAAAATAATGGGTGCAGCGTATCGAGGGGGGCAAGATTAAGGAAATACGGAATAACAATCCAGCTCATAGGTGGTCTCTATGCAGTCGGCCCGATTAATCGACGCCATTGCTCCCCCTAATGTTACTGATGATGTCGCCGCTTTCGCCCACGATACAAAGCCGGTAAGGTCGGCGCGTTCGTCATCCTGCTCGGAGTTCACCATGCCCGCCCCCGCTCTTTCCGGTCCGCAATACCTGCGTGAAGGCCTCAAACTGGTGTTGAGCCCTGGCTTGCGCTTGTTTGTGCTGCTGCCGCTGGCGATCAACCTGGTGCTGTTCGTCGGCTTGATCTATTTCGCCGGCCATCAGTTCAGCCTGTGGGTCGACCATCTGATGCCGACGCTGCCCAGTTGGCTGAGTTTTCTGAATTACCTGTTGTGGCCATTGTTTGTGGTGTTGGTGGTGCTGATGGTGTTTTTCACCTTCACCATGCTCGCCAATATCATCGCAGCGCCGTTCAACGGCTTTCTCTCGGAGAAGGTTGAAGTGGTGGTGCGCGGCACCGATGACTTTCCGGCGTTCAGTTGGGGTGAGTTGATCGCCATGGTGCCGCGTACCCTGGCCCGGGAAATGCGCAAGCTGGGCTACTTCCTGCCACGAGCTATCGGACTGTTTATCTTGTCGTTCATTCCAGTGGTCAACCTGATCGCTGCGCCGCTGTGGTTGCTCTTTGGCGTATGGATGATGGCAATCCAGTACATCGACTACCCGGCCGACAACCACAAACTGGGCTGGAACGAGATGCTCGCCTGGCTGCGCCAGAAGCGCTGGCAGAGCATGAGCTTCGGCGGCGTTGTCTATCTAGTGCTGCTGGTGCCGGTGGTCAACCTGCTGATGATGCCGGCGGCAGTCGCCGGGGCGACGTTGTTCTGGGTGCGTGAGCAAGGTGCCGAGGCGATGACGCAGCAGGCCGTGACCCCGTCATAAATCCATCATCACTCAGACACAATGGCGACATGGCCCGCGGTGACACTGTGGGTCATGACGACAGCCTCGCTTCACATCACCCTCATTACCGAAACCTTCCCGCCGGAAATCAACGGCGTGGCCAATACCCTTGGCCGCCTGTGCGAGGGTTTGCGCTCGCGTGGTCATCAGGTCGAACTGGTGCGTCCACGCCAGGGCGCTGATCAGAGCCGACCGAGTGACGATCAACTGCTGCTGTGCCGCGGCTGGCCATTACCCGGTTATCCAGGGCTGCAATGGGGCCAATCGTCGATGCGCAAACTGCTCAGACGCTGGAGCCGCCAGCGCCCGGACGTGTTGTATATCGCCACCGAAGGGCCGTTGGGTTTATCCGCTCTGCGTGCGGCGCGGCGCTTGGGAATCAGTGTTGTCAGCGGCTTTCATACCAACTTCCAGCAGTATTCGAACCAGTACGGCTTTAGCCTGCTCAGTCGCATGGTCACCCATTACCTGCGCTGGTTTCACAACCGATCGAGCCTGACCCTGGTACCAAGCGCCAGTCAGCGCCTGGAACTGGAGCGTCGGCATTTTGAGCGCCTGGGGATGTTGGCCAGAGGCGTCGACAGCCAATTGTTCCACCCCGCCAAACGCGACAGCGCTCTGCGGGAAAGCTGGGCATTGAATAATGAGCAAATCGCAGTGCTGCATGTAGGGCGGCTGGCCCAGGAAAAGAACCTGGGCCTGCTCAAGCGCTGTTTCGAGACCTTGCAGAACAGATACCCCATGCGTCAGATGAAACTGATCATCGTCGGTGATGGACCACAACGAGCAATGCTGGAAAAGGACCTTCCCGAAGCAATTTTCTGCGGTGCCTTGCGCGGTGAAGAACTGGCTCGTCATTACGCGTCCGGCGATGTGTTCCTGTTCCCCAGCCTGACCGAAACCTTTGGCAACGTGGTACTGGAAGCCATGGCGTCAGGGTTGGGGGTGGTGGCCTACGACCAGGCTGCCGCCACACAGCATATTCGTCACGGCTACAACGGGGTGCTGGCGATGCCGGGTGACGAAAATGCGTTTTGCGACGCCGCCAATTGGCTGCTGGAGGACGCAGAGAGTCTACGCCGTATGCGCCTCAATGCGCGTCAACACGCGAGCCGCCAGGGCTGGCCAACGATTGTCGAACAGTTCGAGCAGCAGTTACGAGGTGTGTGTGGGGAACACTTTATCGTCCCAACACAGCCGCACGCAGGCTGAAGACTCAGCAATGACTGTAAGTCACTTCACCTGCCTGACAGACGAGCCCCCGAGTAATGGTCCAGGCGTTAGGCTTTTTCGCGCCAGAGCGCCTGAATAAGCGCCCCCACACAGGATATTTCTGGAACGCCGCAGGATTTATCACCACCCACATGACACCTGTCTTATCAGGGGTGTCTTTTACAGATCGCACCCAAGAGGCAGGCATTCATGATGGAAACTTAAGAGATAACTATGTCGACACTGATAAACGAATCCATGGTTCCACGGTACCCGACTACCGATATCTTCAGCCAGAGGCCTACGGGGCCCGACAATGGCTGGTACCGCCCGCAGCAACCCCCACGTCCCGACTACGGCTGGCATCGCCCGCAGCAACCCCCACGTCCCGACTACGGCTCGCATCGCCCGCAGCAACCTACACGTCCCGACTACGGCTCGCATCGCCCGCAGCAACCTACACGTCCCGACTATGGCTGGCATCGTCCGCAGCAACCCACACAACCCGATTATGGCTGGCATCGTCCGCAGCAACCCACACAACCCGATTATGGCTGGCATCGTCCGCAGCAACCCTCACAACCCGATTACGGCTGGCATCGTCCGCAGCAACCCTCACAACCCGATTACGGCTGGCATCGTCCACATCAGCCCACACGCCCCGACTACGGCTCGCATCGTCCACAGCAACCCACACATCCATACGACCAAACCCTGACGCAGCCAGTACGCCCCTATTGATCAGCCAACCCCAGGAGATACGGAACATGTCAATTTATGGAATGGGTGTACGCAATGGCGTCAACATGCCCACCGCGCAATGGACCCAGCAGCAACAATGGCTGGATCAAGCCCGTGCTGAACCGCCAATCTACGGCCAGCCTGGCCATAAAGACACGCTCAAGACTGATCACAGTAAAGAGTTGAATAAGCGACCAGAGTATTAATCGCTAAAGAGAAGAAACTCCCTGTGACGCTCACAGGGAGTCCAGCCTTTTACACCAGAGTGGTCAACGCGTCGCGACTGAAGGGCAAGATGTCCCCTTCGCGCCCTTCGCGCACCTTCACGGCCCAATCCGGGTCCACCAGCAGCGCACGCCCTACGGCCACCAGGTCGAACTCATCGTTATTCAGGCGCTCCAGCAGCTTTTCGAGGCTGGCAGGTTGCGCGACCTTGTCGGTGTTGACCATAAATTGCAGGAACTCGCCATCCAGGCCAACACTGCCCACGGTGATAGTCGGCTTACCCGTGAGCTGACGCGTCCAGCCAGCCAGGTTGAGGTCGGAGCCTTCAAACTCCGGCTCCCAGAAACGGCGAGTGGAGCAGTGGAAAATATCTACGCCGGCCTCAGCCAATGGCTTGAGGAACTCACCCAGCGCCTCAGGGGTTTGCACCAGGCGTGCGGTGTAGTCCTGCTGCTTCCACTGCGAGAAACGCAGGATGATCGGAAAATTCGGCCCTACAGCAGCACGGGTGGCCTCGATCAGCTCAATGGCAAAGCGCGAACGGTTGGCCAGGCTGCCACCGTATTCGTCGGTGCGCTGGTTGCTGCCCTCCCAGAAGAATTGATCCACCAGGTAACCGTGGGCGCCATGGATTTCTACACCGTCCATGCCGATCGCCTGGGCGTCACTGGCAGCTTGGGCGAAGGCGTTGATCACGTCCCTGATGTCCTGTTGCGTCATACCGTGCACAACCACGTTGCCGTCCTTGAGCTTTTCCATCGGGCCATAAGCAGGCACGCTGGCATCAGGCTCGGTGCCAATACGGCGCACGCTACCCACATGCCACAACTGCGGGACAATCTTGCCGCCTTCGGCGTGTACCGCGTCGACCACTTTCTTCCAGCCGGCCAGCGCGGCCTCACCGTAGAAATGCGGGACGTTGGGGTAGCCGTTGGACGCCCGGTGATCGACCACGGTACCTTCAGTGATGATCAGGCCCACACCGGCCGCCGCACGACGACGGTAGTACTCGATGACCTTGGAGTTGGGTACACCACCCGGAGAGAACGAACGGGTCATGGGCGCCATGACCACGCGGGTCGACAGTTGCAGTCCACCGAGTTGGAAGGGTTTGAACAAGGCTTGGACAGGCATGGAGCACTCCACCAGGACGGGATTTATGACGCGGATAATATGGTGAGTGTGCAGCGCTTAGTAGCACTATTGATCTGGGTGATTAAAGGGGTAGAAGTAGCCGAATACCTGTAGGAGCGAGCTTGTTCGCGAAGAATCCGGGAACACGCGTTAAGTCAGGATCAACGCGTTATCGTTGGCGATCTTCGCGAGCAAGCTCGCTCCTACAGTGGGTGTGTTTCAGCTCAGGGCTTTTTCGATGGCCTGCATGATAGTCGGGTCGTCCGGGGACGTACGCGGCGAGAAGCGCGCGAGTACCCGGCCATCTTTACCCAACAGGAATTTCTCGAAGTTCCAGGTGATGTCCCCTGGAAACTCGGCGCCCTCACCTGCCAGCAAGCGGTACAGCTGATGACGATCCGGGCCGTTGACCTCGAGCTTGCTGCCCAGGGGAAAACTCACCCCGTAGTTCAGGCTGCAGAACTCGCGGATCTCTTGTTCGGTCCCCGGCTCCTGGCCTGCAAACTGATTGCACGGCAAGCCGAGCACCGTGAATCCCTGGTCCTTGTATTGCTGGTAGAGGTTTTCCAACGCCGCGTATTGCGGGGTCAAACCACATTTGGACGCCACATTGACCACCAGCACAACCTGGCCCTTGAAGGGCGCCAGCGGTAGCTCTTGTCCGTCCAGGGCTTTGAGTTTCAGATCGTGGAAAGCACTCATGACGAACTCCAGATATCCCATATTCTTTGCATTGCAGCTCTCGGAGCTTACAACCGGCGAGTCTGCAATCATAGACGCCGGTGACAAAACTCGCCTGCAGGTTACTGAGCGGTCGGCCAGGGCAGAATCGGAATCGCCGTCACCGCGTTCTGCGGGCTGCCTTCGATCAGGCGGTCGCTGTAGACCAGATACACCAGGGTATTGCGCTTCTTGTCGAGGAAACGCACCACCTGCATGGTCTTGAACACCAGGGAGGTGCGTTCCTTGAAGACTTCGTCCCCGTCCTTGAGTTCGCCCTTGAAATGGATCGGGCCAACCTGGCGGCAGGCAATCGAGGCCTCAGCGCGGTCTTCGGCCAGGCCCAGGCCGCCTTTGACGCCGCCGGTCTTGGCACGCGACAGGTAGCAGGTCACGCCGTCAACCTTGGGGTCGTCAAACGCTTCGACCACAATCCGGTCGTTAGGGCCGACAAACTTGAACACCGTCGAGACTTGGGCGATTTCTTCCGCCGAGGCCAGCAGTGGCATGAGCAATAACAGGCCGAGTAATCCCTTCATTACACGCATCGGGTATTCCTTTCGTTTAAACCAGGATGAGGTTATCGCGGTGCACCAGTTCCGGTTCCGCCATGTAACCCAAGAGTCCGACAATCGCGTCAGACGATTGTCCAATAATCTTCTGCGCTTCAAGGGCGCTGTAGTTGGCCAGGCCACGGGCAATCTCACGACCGTCCGGCGCGACGCAAACCACCATTTCGCCACGGCGGAAGCTGCCCTGCACCAGCTTGACGCCCACCGGCAGCAAGCTCTTGTTGCCTTGGGACAACGCCGAGACCGCGCCCTCATCCAGCACCAGGGTGCCACGGGTTTGCAGATGCCCGGCCAGCCACTGCTTGCGCGCCGCCAGCATGCCGCGTTCCGGCGACAGCAGCGTACCGATGCGCTCACCGGCCTTGAGGCGATCCAGCACGCGCTCCAAGCGCCCACCAACGATGATGGTATGGGCACCGGAACGCGCAGCCAGGCGAGCGGCGCGCAGTTTGGTCTGCATACCGCCACGGCCCAGGGCACCGCCGACACTGCCGGCGACCGCATCCAGTGCGGGGTCATCGGCGCGGGCTTCGTAGATCAACTGGGCATCGGGGTTGTTGCGCGGGTCGGCGTCGAACATGCCGTCGCGGTCGGTGAGGATCACCAACAGGTCGGCTTCCACCAGGTTGGCCACCAGCGCAGCCAGGGTGTCGTTGTCGCCGAAACGGATTTCGTCTGTGACCACGGTGTCGTTTTCATTGATGACCGGGATGACCTTGAGCTCCACCAAGGCGCGCAAGGTGCTGCGGGCATTGAGGTAGCGCTTGCGGTCGGACAGGTCGTCGTGGGTCAGCAGGATCTGCGCCGTGTGGCGGCCGTGCTCGGCAAAGCTGGACTCCCAGGCTTGCACCAGGCCCATCTGGCCGATGGCCGCGGCGGCTTGCAGTTCGTGCATCGCGCTGGGTCGCGCGGTCCAGCCGAGGCGGCTCATCCCGGCGGCAACAGCCCCGGACGACACCAGCACCAACTCGACACCGGCCTCATGCAAGGCCACCATCTGCTCGACCCAGACGCTCATGGCTGCGCGATCCAGCCCCTTGCCATCGGCCGTCAGCAACGCACTGCCGATCTTCACGACCCAGCGCTGCGCACCTGTCACTTTGCTCCGCATCATCTTCAACCTTAGAGTGAGGGCCGCGCGACCCAGCGCCGCCCATAACGTTATACCCGGATACCAAAACGCCGCTCCAGGGAGCGGCGTTCAAGTTTATCGCAACGAATCAATCGCGCACGTAAATGATTTCCGGACCGTCTTCATCATCCACGTCTTCTTCGTCCCAATCATCGTCGCCGATGTCATGGACCGACTTCACGCCGCTGCGGCGCAGGGCACGCTGGTCGTCCAGGGCCTGCAACTGGGCACGGGCTTCGTCTTCGATCTGCTGGTCAAGCTCGGCAAGCTCGGCCTTGAATACCGGGTCGGCCGCCAGGCGGTCGGCTCGGTCTTCCAGGTAACGCATGATGTCGCGGGTCAGGCGTTCGGTGCCTTCTTTGGCAATGGCCGAGATCACATAGACCGGGCCTTCCCATTCCAGGCGATCGACGATTTCCTTGACGCGCTCTTCGTGCTCTTCCTCAAGGATCTGGTCGCACTTGTTCAGGACCAGCCAGCGATCACGCTCGGCCAGGGCCGGGCTGAACTTGGTCAGCTCGCTGACGATCACTTCGGCGGCATCCGCAGCGCTGGTGTCATCCAGCGGCGCCATGTCGACGAGGTGCAGCAGCAAACGGGTGCGGGACAAGTGCTTGAGGAAGCGAATGCCCAGACCAGCACCGTCGGAAGCCCCTTCGATCAGGCCAGGAATGTCGGCAACCACGAAGCTCTTCCAGCGGTCGACGCTGACCACGCCCAGGTTTGGCACCAGGGTGGTGAACGGGTAGTCGGCGACCTTCGGCTTGGCGGCCGATACCGAGCGGATGAAGGTACTTTTGCCGGCGTTCGGCAGGCCCAACAGGCCCACGTCGGCGAGTACTTTCATTTCCAGCTTCAGGTCACGCTGTTCGCCCGGCTTGCCCGGCGTGGTCTGGCGCGGCGCACGGTTGGTACTGGACTTGAATCGGGTGTTACCCAGGCCGTGCCAGCCGCCCTGCACAACCATCAGTTTCTGGCCGGCCTTGGTCAGGTCGCCAATCACTTCCTGTGTCGCGGAATCGATGATCGTGGTGCCGACCGGTACGCGCAGTACCAGGTCTTCACCTTTTTTGCCGGTGCAGTCGGTGCTGCCGCCGTTGGAGCCACGCTCGGCATCGAAGTGCCGGGTGTAACGGTAGTCGACCAGGGTGTTGAGGTTTTCGTCGGCCATCATGTAGATGGAGCCACCGTCACCGCCGTCACCGCCGTTCGGACCACCGTTTTCGATGAATTTTTCGCGACGGAAACTCATGCAACCGTTACCGCCGTCGCCTGCTTTTACTCGGATGGAAACTTCATCAACGAACTTCATAACAAAACGCCTCTCGCCGCATGGACGAGCTTAAGAAACCAAGACATAAGACTCTTGCAAAAATGAGCGCAGCGACCTCAATCAGCGACCGCAAACTTGCGCCTGAGCTCATCACAAACAGCTTTGCAAGAGACTCACTCCACAAACGAAAAAGCCCCGTCGCAAGACAGGGCTTTTCCAGCGATCTCGCAATTAAGCTGCGACAACGCTCACGTAACGGCGGTTGAACGCGCCCTTTACTTCGAACTTGATCACGCCTTCGATTTTAGCGAAGAGGGTGTGATCTTTACCCATGCCAACACCGTAACCGGCGTGGAATTGGGTGCCGCGCTGACGCACGATGATGTTGCCCGGAATGATTTTCTGGCCGCCATACATCTTCACGCCAAGGCGTTTGGCTTCTGAGTCGCGACCGTTACGGGTACTACCACCAGCTTTTTTGTGTGCCATGAGTCAATTCTCCTAGTGAGGAATTAGGCTGAAATTAAGCCTGAATACCGGTGATTTTGATCTCGGTGTACCACTGGCGGTGGCCCATACGCTTCATGTGGTGCTTACGACGACGGAACTTGATGATGCGGACTTTATCGTGACGACCTTGGGAGATCACTTCAGCCACAACGGTAGCGCCAGCAACAACTGGAGCGCCGATGTTCACGTCATCGCCATTGGCGACCAACAGAACGCGATCAAAAGTAACGGATTCGCCAGTAGCGATTTCCAGTTTTTCGATCTTCAGGTATTCACCTGGGGCGACTTTGTATTGCTTGCCACCAGTAACAATTACTGCGTACGACATGGTATTTCTCCGATAATCCTGCTCACCCAGCGCTTTATAAGAAGAGGTATTGGCTGGCATGGCTGCATGGGATGGACGTCCCGAATGCAATTGCGTAAGGCAGGTGCTGCCCAGGAAGTTCAGGGTGCGCGATTGTACGCAAGCTATGGGAGGCTTGCAAGGGGCCGTCTATCGCGCCTTGACACCCGGGGGTCAGGGTCCTAGCATGCCGCGCAACCCTTCTGGAGCGACTGTCGCTGATGCAACCCCAAGCTTTCTACCGCGCGGTCGCGGACGATTTTAGCGCCGTCGACGGCATCATCAAGCAGCAGCTGACGTCTAAAGTGCCGCTGGTCTCCAAAATTGGCGACTATATTACGTCGGCGGGCGGTAAACGCCTGCGTCCTTTATTAGTACTGCTGTGTGGCAAGGCGCTGGGCCGCGAAGGCGATGACCTGCGCTTGCTGGCCGCGACCATCGAGTTCCTGCACACCGCCACCCTGCTGCATGACGACGTGGTCGACATGTCCGGTATGCGGCGTGGCCGCGAGACCGCCAATGCCATGTGGGGCAACGCACCCAGCGTGTTGGTGGGCGACTTCCTGTACTCGCGCTCGTTCGAAATGATGGTCGAACTGGGCTCGATGCCGGTGATGAAGATTCTTTCACAGGCCACGCGCATCATCGCCGAAGGCGAAGTGTTGCAGCTGTCCAAGGTCCGCGACGCCAGCACCACCGAAGAAACCTATATGGAAGTGATTCGCGGCAAAACCGCGATGCTCTTCGAAGCGTCCACCCACAGCGCTGCCGCGCTGTGTGGCGCCACCGCCGAACAGGCCGAAGCCCTGCGTACCTTTGGCGATCACCTGGGCGTGGCGTTCCAACTGGTGGATGACCTGCTCGACTACAAGGGCGATGCCGAGACCCTGGGCAAGAACGTCGGTGACGACCTGGCCGAGGGCAAGCCAACCTTGCCGCTGATCTACACCATGCGCGAAGGCACGCCGGAACAGGCCGCCCTGGTGCGCAAGGCCATCCAGAAAGGCGGGATCGAAGACCTGGAGGCCATCCGTGCCGCCGTCGAAGCCTCCGGTTCCCTGGAGTACACCGCGCAACTGGCGCGTGACTACGTGGCGCGGGCGATCCAGTGCCTGGAAGCCTTGCCGGCCAGTGAATACCGGGATGCATTGGTGGAACTGAGTGAGTTCGCTGTGGCCCGTACTCACTGATTCCGCGTTGATTAATGTGGGAGCTGGCTTGCCTGCGATGACGGTAGTGAACTCACCATCGCTATCGCAGGCAAGCCAGCTCCCACATTTAGATCGCATTCACCACTGACCTCCCCGCTCTCGCCGCAAAACCCTATATAATGTGCGACTTTTAGTCATCCCTGAATCTCAAGGAGCTTTAGTGAGCACGTTGCCACCCTGCCCGAAATGCAATTCCGAATACACCTACGAAGACGGCACCCAACTGGTCTGCCCGGAATGCGCCCATGAGTGGTCCGCCAATGGCGAGGCCGAAGTGGCCGGCGATGAGACCGTGAAGAAAGACTCTGTGGGCAACGTCCTGCAGGACGGCGACACCATCACCGTGATCAAGGACCTCAAGGTCAAGGGCACCTCACTGGTGGTCAAGGTCGGCACCAAGGTCAAGAACATCCGCCTGTGCGACGGAGACCACGATATCGACTGCAAGATCGACGGTATCGGCCCGATGAAACTCAAGTCCGAGTTCGTGCGCAAGGTCTGAAGCTGCTGCATCCATCCCGCGCCCGCCGCGGGATGGCGTTTCGCCCTCCTGATTGATCGAAAACAATATCCACACAAAAAAACTCGGAAACCGCCAATAGATACTTGCTATTCTACGAATAAGAATTATTCTCATTGAAACTCATCAAGGAGAACGACCATGACTTATTTGATAGATGCCTGGCTGGATCGCCCCCACCCTTACCTGCGAATCCTGCATCGGGAAACCGGCGAAGTCTGTGCGGTGCTTGAGGAAGAAGCACTGAACGAACTACAGGACCAGGGTGACCTGGACGTCAATGGCCTGAGTTCCAGTGAGCCTGGAGTACTGAAAGAAGTGGTGAGGAATTTGTTTCTGTTCTGCTATGCCCGAGCATTGCGCCCGGCGACCGATTTGAATGGCAAGTTCCATCCATGAAGAAACTGGCAAATGCCTGTTGGGGCGAACGCGTTCGTCCCAACAGGTAACCAGCAGGTCTTACAGAACGTCGAGCAGCTCGACGTCGAATACCAGAACGCTGTGCGGCGGGATGCTGCCAACGCCTTGAGCGCCGTAAGCCAGTTCGCTCGGCACGTACAGACGCCATTTGCTGCCGGCATTCATCAGTTGCAGGGCCTCGGTCCAGCCGGCGATCACGCCGCCAACCGGGAATTCTGCAGGCTGGCCGCGCTCGTAGGAGCTGTCGAACACAGTGCCGTCGATCAAGGTGCCGTGGTAGTGGGTACGCACTTGATCTTCACGGGTCGGCTTGGCGCCGGTGCCGGCAGTCAGCACTTCAAATTGCAGGCCGGAAGCCAGGGTGGTGATGCCATCACGCTTGGCGTTTTCAGCCAGGAAAGCCAGGCCGGCACCCGCGGCGGCTTCAGCCTTGGCAGCGGCTTCGGCTTGCATGATCTCGCGGATCACTTTGAAGCTGGCAGCCATTTGCTCCTGGTCAACACGGCTCGGCTGGCCTGCAAATGCGTCGGTCAGGCCGGCCAGGATTGCGTCCAGGCTCACGCCCGGCGGCGGGTTGTCGCGCAGTTGGTCGCCCAACTGACGGCCGATACCGTAGCTGACGCGGGTTTCGTCGGTGGACAGATTAACTTCGGACATGAAGAGGCTCCGCTGTAGGACAACATGGTTTCCCGCGCTGCCCAGAACTAAAAGGGCCCGCAGACTAGCACACAAGAGCAGCCCATGATCAGCCCCCTCCCCGGCTACCAGAGCGCCAGGTCGTAGGTCAGGTACACCCGGTAGTTGTCCCGATCACTGGCATAAGTCGAGCGGTAAGTGGCCTTGCGCAACTCCACGCCCAGTCCTTTGAACGTGCTGTCCTGGACCACATAGCGCAGATTCGTGTCGGACTCCCACTCACGCGCCTCGCGCCCTTTGAACTCGCCGTTTTGCCCTTTGTAGTAGCGGGTCATGAAACTCAAGCCCGGCAGTACCGCCGTCAAGTCATAGTCGTAGCGCAGCATCCATGTCTGCTCACCAGACTGGATGAACTTGCCAACACCGGCGTTACTGAAGGAATACACCGTCGACACGCTGGCATACGGCAACGCTGTGTCGCCGCTGACTTTCTGATAACCAACACCCAGCGCCTGCGGGCCCAGGCGGTAAGTGAACAGACCGCTGAACATGTCACTGTCGACCTCGCCGTTACGCGCCTCACCCGCTTCGTTACTAATGAAGTAGCGCAAGTCGCTGGTCAGTGTGCCGCTGCCCAACGGCTGCTTATGCACCAGGCCAAAGAATTGCTGGCGATAGAATTGGCGCATTTCACCGTAGTACCAGGTGCCGCTGAGCTTCGGCGTAAACGCGTAGCTAGCGCCGGCAAAATCGAAATCACTACCCTTTTTTCCGCTGTAGCCCTGGGGATAAATATCCACACTGTCAGTGGAGTTACGCAACTTGAATTTGTCCAGGTGCCCAGCGTGCAGGTACAGGTCACGAATACCACTGTATTCCACTTGTGTGCCCTGGAAGGTCTGCGGTAACAAGCGGCCATCGTTGTGCACCAGCACCGGGATTTTCGGCAGCAACGTGCCGGTTTTCACCACTGCATCGCCCCAGCGCATCTTGGCCGTGACGCCCAGGCTGGAAAACTCACTGGCCGCATGACCATCGTCGTGCACAGGTAACAAGCCCGTCCCGGCGTGCGTCGGGCTGGAGTCGAGACGCAGGCCCGCCAGCCCCAGGGCATCCAGGCCAAAACCCACGGTGCCCTCGGTATAACCAGACTGAAGATTAAGCAGAAAACCCTGAGCCCATTCCTTGCGGTCTTCACCACCGTCGCGGTAACCGTCGTTGAAGTAGAAGTTGCGCAAGGTCAATCGGCCGTGGGAATCCTCCCAGAAACCCTGGGCCATCAATGTCGGTGACAGGCTCGCCAGCAGCCCCGCCGAGACCATTCCCCCTTTCGTGAAAAACTCACGCATAAACCATTCCTCAATGCCGTGTTGTGTTTTTTATGGGCAGTTGCACCGCGCGGCAGGCTGGACGGCATGTCGCGTTGGAGCGGACACTAACGGCTCGTCGACAGCCCCACAACGTTATGCGAGAAGCGCATCAGGCTATGCGTGAAGTACCGGCCGCCCTTCCCAACCGACAGGAAAAACACGGTGAACCTCAAGCAACTCGAAGCCTTCAAAGCGATCATGGCCACCGGCTCGACCATCGGCGCAGCAACGCGCATGGGCCTGTCGCAATCGGCGGTCAGCCGCCTGCTGAGCCAGTTGGAAGAGCACTTGGGTTTTGCCTTGTTCCTGCGCAAGAAGGGCCGCCTGATGGCGACGCCCGAAGCCGAGGAACTGCTCGCCGAAGTCGCCGGACTGGTGGATGGCATGCAACGAATCCAGCGCCTGGCCGACGAAATGCGCGTGGGCCGCTCACGCAAGAGCCTGCTCAAGGTCGGGGTGCCCACCAGCATGACCCAGGAGCTGTTGCCGCGCATCGTGGCGCAGTTTCTCAAGGAGCATGACGACATTGTCGTGGAACTGCTGACCGGTTCTTACGACACGATCGAGCGTGCGGTGCTGGACCGTTCCGCCGACCTGGGCTTTGTACGCCTGCCCACGGAAATACCTGACTTCGATGTCGAGCCGGTGCTGCAAACCGAAGGCGTCTGCGTGATGCCCGCCGACCATCCGCTGACCCGTCACGCCTGCATCGAAGTGCAGCATCTGCGCGATGTGCCGTTGGTGATGCTCGGCCGGCAACGGGCATTGCGGGCCGAGCTGAACCAGGTGTTTCGTGCCGCCAACCTCACGCCGCAGGTGCGGGTCGAGGTGCACTCGGTCGGGGCTGCGTGCAGCTTCGTTGCCGAGGGGCTGGGGGTGTCGATCGTCAATGGTCTGCTGGCCAGCCACTTCCGGCACTTGCCCATCGTCACCCGCCCGTTTCGCCCGGCGCTGCCCTACGCATTCGGCCTGGCGTTTCGCGCCAACGAGCCCAGGTCGCAGCTGGTGAACGCGTTTGCCAAGCATCTCAAGCAGCGTCTGTCCGCACAAAACGCATAGCCCAACCCAACCCACGCATAACGTTGTCGCCGCGAAAACTTTGCCCTAGTGTCCGCCCCACACGTGTCACCCCTATAACAATAACGGCGCAAGCCGGGGCCACTAGCATGAGCGAATCCCAGAGCATCCCCACCCAAGCAGCGGTGGGAAATACCACGCAACGCAAGCAGATCAATCCCGCCATCATCCTGCTGAGTATCGTCCTGCTCGCAGTGGCGTTTACCTACGCCGTGAACTCGGGCACGTTCCAGCGCCAGAATGGCCTGGTGATCCCGGGCTCTTACCAGGTGCTGGAAAAACACGACTCCCTGAGCCAACTGTTCGCACTGGAACCACGCAAAGCCGGCGACACCGTGGCTCGCCCGGTGTCCCTGGTGGAAGGCTTCATGGCGATTCCCCAGGGCATCGAGAAGCGTGCGGCACTGATTTTCATGGTGCTGTTCATCGGTGGCATGTTCGGCGTGCTGAACAAGGCCGGGGTGATCGACGCCGGGCTGGAGCGCATGCTGGGTCTGACACGGGGCAATATCTATGTGCTGGTGCCGTGCCTGATGCTGGTGTTTTCCGCCGGCAGTACCTTCATGGGGCTGGCCAAGGAATTTATTCTCATCGTGCCGTTGATGGTTGCCATGGCTAATCGGCTGGGGCTGTCGAACCTGATCGGGCTGGCCATCGTCACGATCTCAGTCAAGATCGGCTACCTGGCCTCGATATCCAATCCAGTGGCGCTGTCCGTGGCCCAGCCGATGGTCGGGCTGCCGATCTTCAGTGGCCTGAGCATGCGTGTGCTCGCCTACTGCAGCTTCCTGCTGGTGGGCATTGCCTTCGTGCTGTGGAGTATTCGCAAGCACGGTTACGATGCCACGGCGCAGATCACTTTCGAAAGTACGCCGTTGCCCCTGCGCCATCTGATCAACCTGATCGTACTGCTGACGGGCATCGCTTTCCTGGTCTACGCCTCTAACCGCTGGGGCTGGAAATACCATGAGCTGTCGGCGTTCTACCTGCTGCTGACGCTGGCCTTCAGCGTGATCGCCGGGCTCGGCGCCAGCGTTGCCGCCAGTGCCTTTGTCGATGGAATGAAGAAGGTGCTGATCGCCGGCGTGCTGATCGGTCTGGCTACCGCCGTGGAGATCATCCTCAGTACCGGCCAGGTCCTGGACACCATCGTCAACAGCCTGGCCAACCTGGTGGGCGACCATGGTCCGATCGTGTCGGCCTACGGCATGTTCTTCGCACAACTGGGGCTGGATGTGCTGATCCCATCCACCTCCGGCCAGGCGGCGGTAACCATGCCGATCTTCGGGCCCTTGGGTCAGTTGTCCGGCGTCAGCCCGCAGACCACGGTGTTCGCATTTCTGATGGGCAATGGCCTGACCAACATGATCACCCCCACGTCCAGCGGCCTGCTGGTGCTGTTGGCCACCGCCAATGTCGGTTGGGGCCAATGGGCGCGCTACATCCTGCCGCTGTTCCTGATCTACGCCGTGCTGGCGATGGTGTTGCTGGCCATTGCGGTAACGAGCGGGTACTGAATCGATGAGTGTTCTCCCCATGCATATTCTGCACAACCAAATGATCCGGATGCGTGACGGCATCCACCTGGCCACTGACATCTATGTGCCGGAGGACAGCAATGGGCCGTTTCCGGTGGTGATCGAGCGCACGCCCTACGACAAGAGCAAACCCTCCCGCTCGGAAAAACAGCTCGACGGCCAACACATCTCCCGTGAGCAAATGGCCGCACGGTTTACCGAGCAAGGCTTTGTCGCAATTTTCCAGGACTGCCGTGGACGCTACGCCTCCGAAGGCACATTCACCAAATACACCGCCGAGGGCGAAGACGGTTTCGACACCCTGGCCTGGATCATCCAACAGCCCTGGTGCAACGGCAAGATCGGCAGTATGGGCTTGTCTTATGCTGCCCACACACAACTGGCGATGGCTTGCCTGCACCCGCCGGGCCTGAGCAGCATGGTGCTCGACAGCGGCGGCTTCGCCAACGCCTACCATTGCGGGATTCGCCAGGGCGGCGCCTTCGAACTCAAGCAGGCCACCTGGGCCTTTCGTCAGGCCAAGGAAAGCCCTGCTGCCCTGGCCGACCCGTTGGTTCGTGAAGCGCTGGAACAGGAAGATATTTATCAGTGGTTCACGCGTATGCCATGGCAACCCGGGCAATCGCCCCTGCGCCATGTGCCGGAATACGAAGCCTATGTGTTGGAGCAATGGGCTCAGGGCACCTTCGGTGAGTATTGGCAAAAGTCTGGCCTCTATGCCGAAGGTCACTACGCACAACTGCCCGATATCCCGGTGCTGTTCATGTCCAGTTGGTACGACGCCTACGTCAGTTCGACCCTGGCCAATTACCGCGCCTTCACACTCCAAGGTACGGCCAGCCAACGACTGGTGATGGGCCCGTGGCTGCACGGCGACCGTAATATCAGCCACAGCGGCGATGTGGAATTCGGCCCGCAAGCCACCTTTGACGGCCAGGTCGATCAGGATTGGCTCAGTTGCCGACTGGCCTGGTTCGAGCAATCCCTCAAGCCGTCGCCGCGAACCACAACGGCCAGCGTACAGGTGTTTCTGATGGGGGGCGGCAGCGGTAACCGCGACGAAAACGGGCGCCTGCACCATGGCGGCCGCTGGCTGCACACCACGCAATGGCCGCTGCCCGGCAGCCAAACACTGACCCTCTATCTGAATGCACACAGGCAGTTGAGCCACACGGCACCTGTCGAGGCTGACGCCCACTTGAGTTACCGCGCCGACCCGGCCCACCCGGTCCCGACCATCGGCGGCGCGCTAACCTCCGGTGCCCCCGTGTTTGTCGGCGGAGCCTTCGATCAACGGGAGCGCCTCGATTTTTTCGGCACCCAAGGGGACAACCGTCCCCTGGCCCAGCGCGATGACGTGCTGGTGTTCCAGACCGAGCCGCTCGACGACGACCTGATCGTCGCCGGTGACGTGCAGATCGAGCTGTGGATCGACAGCGATGCACCCGACACCGACTTCACCGCCAAGCTGGTGGACGTGTACCCGCCCAGCGCCGACTACCCCGAGGGCTTTGCGATGAACATCACCGACGGCATCCGTCGCTGCCGTTATCGCGACTCATGGGAACAACCGACGGCCCTGACGCCGGGTGAGCGAGTGCAAGTGCTGATCGAGCCTTTCGCCACCTGCAACCTGTTCAAGCGCGGCCATCGGTTGCGCCTGGACATCGCCAGCAGCAATTTCCCGCGCTTTGACGTCAACCCCAACAGCGGCGAGCCTTCAGGCCAGGCCAGCCACCCTCGGGTTGCCCACAATAATGTGCACCTGAGCCACGCCGCCGCCTCCTGCCTCAGGCTTACCGTGGTGCCCAACACGGCGGAGTCCTGAGCGCATCGGATCGCCATTGCTGCACGGTAATGGCGACCCTTCGTCACCCCGCAAGAAAAGTACTTCAGAATCATCCTTTGCCGCCGATACAGCCCTACACATCTTGGCTGGCTCAAACAACAACACACCGTCCAGCAGACAGACATCACTCTTCAAGGAGCTTTCGATGAACAGCTGGTTCGGTAACATCAGCGTCAATCTCAAACTCGGCCTGGGCTTTGGCCTGGTGCTGGTCCTCACCTCGATTCTGGCGCTCACCGGCTGGACCAGCCTGGGCGGCCTGATCGACCGCAGCAACTGGATGAGCGACATCACCCAGCTCAACGCCTCGCTGACCAAGCTGCGGATCGTACGCCTGCAATACATGCTGGCCAATGGCGACGAAGCCGTGGCGCAGAATGTGCAGACCAGCCTGGATGCCTTCGCAGCTCAACAACAGAAATTGCTGGACAGCTTCAAGAGCCCGGAAAATCTCAAACTGCTCAATGACCAGAAAGCCGTCATCACTGCTTACCGCCAGTCCCTGAACAAAATGCGCGAGGCCTACCGCAATGGCAACGCTGCGCGCGACGTCATGGGCGCCAAAGCCGATGTCGCCAACGCACAAATCAATGCACTGGAAACCAGTGTGCAGCAGGCGCCCGATAGCCCGGAGCGCTTCACGCAATTTCTGGCCGTGACCCAAGCCAAGAATGAGTTCCAGCAAGCTCGCTACGAAGTGCGCGGCTATACCAATAGCCCCAACGCAGAAACCGAAGCCCGCGCTGCTGCGCAACTGGAAAAAGCCGTCGGCGGTTTGAAGGGCCTTAGCGCGGCGTTCGGTACCGGCCAGCAAAACGCATTGTCCGCACTGGAAGCCGCCCTCGGTGCCTATCGCAGCGCCGTGCAGAGCTACAAGGCAGCCAACGCCAACATCGTCACCGCCCGCGCCGAAATGACCACCCAGGGCGCCGATATCGTGACGATCAGCGACAAGCTATACGACATCCAACTGGAACGTCGCGACGCTGAAAGTACCCAGGCCCGCAGCCTGCAATTGATCAGCACCTTGCTGGCATTGCTGGTCGGCGTGATTGCCGCCTGGGTCATCACCCGTCAGATCACCCGCCCGATCCAGGACACCCTGGCGGTGGTGGAGCGCATCGCTTCAGGCGACTTGAGCCACAACATCCAGGTGACCCGTCGTGATGAGCTGGGCGTATTGCAACAAGGTATCCAGCGCATGGGCACGACCCTGCGCGAGTTGATCAGCGGCATCCGCGATGGCGTGACCCAGATCGCCAGCGCCGCTGAGGAGCTATCAGCCGTGACCGAGCAAACCAGCGCCGGTGTGAACAGCCAGAAGATCGAGACCGATCAGGTGGCCACCGCCATGCATGAAATGACCGCTACCGTGCAGGAAGTTGCGCGCAATGCCGAGCAGGCGTCCCAGGCGGCTTCCGACGCCGACGGCCAGGCCCGCGAAGGCGACAAGGTGGTGGCCGAAGCTATCGCCCAGATCGAACGCCTGGCGGCCGAAGTCGCCCGCTCCACCGACGCCATGACGCACCTGCAACAAGAGAGCAACAAGATCGGCAGCGTGATGGACGTGATCAAGGCCGTGGCCGAACAGACCAACCTGCTGGCCCTCAACGCCGCCATTGAAGCCGCGCGTGCCGGTGAAGCCGGCCGTGGCTTTGCCGTGGTCGCCGACGAAGTACGCGGCCTGGCCCAGCGTACACAGAAATCCACCGAGGAAATCGAAGGCCTGGTGGCCGGCTTGCAGAACGGCACCCAACAAGTCGCCAGCGTGATGAACAACAGCCGCAGCCTCACCGACAGCAGCGTCGAACTGACGCGCAAGGCCGGGGTATCCCTGGAAAACATCACCCGTACGGTGTCGAATATCCAGTCGATGAACCAGCAGATTGCCGCGGCCGCCGAGCAGCAAAGCGCCGTGGCGGAAGAGATCAGCCGCAGTATCGTGAATGTGCGGGACGTGTCCGAGCAGACCGCGACTGCCAGTGATGAGACGGCCAAGTCGAGTGTGGAACTGGCTCGATTGGGTAGCCAGTTGCAGCAGATGGTCAGTCATTTCCGGGTGTAGACACCAAAAAGCCGCCTCGATCTAGACCGAGGTGGCTCCACCTCTCAGACCTTAACGGTCATCGAAGCTGTCCCGCAGGAACTTCCATACGTGATACGCACGCAGGCAGTTCACTACGAGGTTCCATGTACGTCGTGCAAACTTAGACATACTCGGCCCTCCGTGAGTTGGGCCTTACCTCCAGCGCACTTACCGGAACATGTGGGCCTTTGGATGCACACCAGTGCTCCTGTGAGGCGGCTGAGTTTATGGTCCTCCCGCGTGAATCCGGCACGGATTACTAGCCCGTGGCGGGCGGTCCAAAATTTGCGCGCGAACCCAGCCAACCTACTTCACGACGAACACAGAACGAGGGCGATACTAGCTCAGCACTCTGCTCCAAGGTGTAACGAACAACGGCCAGCTAGCCTTAAAATCTGTTGCTGTTTTTTGCAAAGTTAAACAACACAAAAGATCAATGCTGCCGTGAAAAACTCTTGTTCGTCTGGTGTTGCATAACGCCCTAAAGCAGCAGTAGTATTGTGACCACGCCAGTGCTCCTGTGAAGCCGCAACCCCAGCCACTAACTGGGTTTGCAAAAAAAACCGCCTTACCAAGGCGGTTTTTTATTGCCTGCCATTTGCCACTTAGCCCTCGCTGTCCTCGACAAACACCAAGCGATTCCCGAACGGATCCCGGATGCTCATTTCCCGCGATCCCCAAGGTGTTTCCTCGACCGCAGGCTTGGCATATCGGTACTCTTTGCCCAGCAACTGCTGCTGATACGCATCGACTCCTTGCGCCTGGATGCGCACGGCCGCCCCCGGCGAAGCATCGCCATGATGCTCGGACAAATGCAGCACGCATTCCCCCAGCGACACCTGAAGGTACAACGGAAAATTCGCCTCGAAGCGATGCTGCCAATCGACCTTGAACCCCAGGAAGTCGACGTAGAACTCCAACGCCTTGACCTCGTCGAAAATCCGCAGAATGGGGACGACTTTTCCTAAGTGCATGGCGCCAGCTCCGTATAAAAGAACACCCACTATAGAGCCGTAAACCCACCACGCAAATCCCCGCTGCGCGCCAGGAAGCGGCCCGCTCGCTCACCGTTCGCCTGCCCCTCGCGATAGCTCAGTACGCCATTGACCCACACACCCTCAATCCCTTCAGCCGCGCGCTGTGGCGTGGTGAAATCCGCCACATCCCGCACCCGCTGAGGGTCGAACAGCACCAGGTCGGCCCAGTAGCCTTCACGGATTTCGCCACGCTCGGACAACCCAAAACGCGCCGCCGATAAACCGGTCATCTTGTGCACCGCCGTGTGCAACGGGAACAGGCCGACATCCCGGCTGAAATGCCCGAGCACCCGTGGGAAGGCACCCCACAAGCGCGGATGGGGAAACGGGTCTTCAGGCAAACCGTCCGACCCCACCATCGACAACGGATGCGCGAGGATGCGCCGAACGTCGGCCTCATCCATGCCGTAATACACCGCCCCCGCCGGCTGCAAGCGACGGGCCGCGTCGAGCAGCGAAACACCCCACTCGGCAGCGATATCCTGCAAATCGCGCCCGCCCATTTGCGGGTGCGGCGTCGACCAGGTGATGGTGATGCGAAATGTGTCGGTGACTTGCTTGAGGTCCAGAGTCGAGGAGCTGGCGGCGTAGGGGTAGCAATCGCAACCCACCGGGTGGTTTTTCGCCTCAGCCTCCAGGGCCGCCAACAACTGCGGACTACGCCCCCAGTTACCGGCACCAGCGCATTTAAGGTGGGAAATAATCACCGGCACCCTGGCATGTCGGCCGATCAGAAACGCCTCATCCATTGCCTCCAGCACCGGCTCGAACTCGCTGCGTAAATGCGTGGTGTACACCGCACCATAGGCCGTCAGTTCCTCAACGAGTTGCAACACTTCATCGGTCTCGGCGTTGAATGCGCTGGCGTAGGCCAGGCCTGTGGATAACCCCAGGGCACCGGCCTCCAGGCTCTCTTGCAACTGCACGCGCATGGCCGCGATTTCATACGGTGTAGCGGTGCGATGCAGGTCATCCATATGGTTGCTGCGCAGCGCGGTGTGGCCGATCAATGCCGCAACGTTCACTGCCGGATGGGCGCCTTGCACTGCGTTGCGATAATCGCTGAACCGCGGATAACAGAACTGCTCACGGCTGCCCAACAAGTTCATTGGGTCTGGCGGGTCACTGCGCAAACTCACCGGCGAAGCGCTGATGCCACAGTTGCCGACAATCACCGTGGTCACGCCCTGGCTGAGCTTGGGCAGCATCTGCGGCTGGCGGATCACCACCGTGTCATCGTGGGTGTGCACATCGATAAAGCCCGGCGCCAATACCCGGCCATGCGCATCGATGACATGCGCGGCCTCGTCGGCGGACAGGTCACCCATCGCCTGGATGCGCCCACCGCGCACGCCCACATCGGCGACAAACCCTTCGGTGTTGCTGCCATCAATGACCAGCGCCTGGCGAATCAGCGTGTCGTATTTCATATCAGTCTCCAAGCGGCAGGCTGTCAGGGCCGCCGCGGTAATCATCCAGGGCCAGCTTGATCCGGCGCAGGCGTTCCTGATTGTCGTCCGGCAAGGCCAGCGCCAGCTCGGTGGCAAGCAGGTCGATGGCCAGTAACATGCCGTAGCGGGCGGCGGTGGGTTTGTAGATAAAGCTGGTCTCCGCCGGTTGCAGCGGCAGCAACACATCCGCCAGTTCGGCCAGGGGTGAGTCCGCGAGGGTGAGGGCAATAATCCGCGCGTCGTAGTTGCGCGCCAGCTTCACCACATCCAGTAATTCGGGCGTACGGCCGGTGAGGGAACAGACAATCAAGGCATGTTGCGGGCCCAGGGTCGCGGCCGTGACGCGCATCATCACCGGGTCATGGCAGGCGGCAATCGGGTAGCCCAGACGCACCAGGCGCACTTGCAGTTCATCACTGCACAGGCTGGAGGGGCCGCCCATGCCGAACGCGTGAATCATCCGCGCCTTGCTCAGCAAAGTGACCGCGTCGGCAAAGCTGTGCTGGTTGAAACCTGACAAATGCTGGCGCAACGTCGCTTCGATATCGCCCAGGATTTGCCGATGAAAGGCCGACTGTTCCGGCAGCCCCGCCGGGTCCAGGAAGCGACTGCCCACGCCACTGGCCTGAGCCAGTTGCAGGCGCAAATCGCGCAAGTCACGGCAGCCGACGCTGCGGGCAAAACGCGACAAGGTCGCGGTGCTGACCTCGGCCCGCTGAGACAACGCCTCCAGGCTGGCCGAGGCGGCAAAGCCCACATCCTCAAGCATCAACTTGGCGATACGCCCTTCGCCGGCGCTGAACGAGGCCTGGCGGGCGCGGATCTGGTAGAGGATGTCCATGGAGGCTCCGGTTAGAAGGTCAGGCTCATAAAACCAGTGACAGGCCGTAGGTCAGACCGAAGGCGACCAGCGAAATCAGGGTCTCCAGTACGGTCCAGGTCTTGAAGGTCTGGATCACCGTCATATTGAAGTATTCCTTGATCAGCCAGAAGCCGCCGTCGTTAACGTGAGAAAAAATCACCGAGCCCGCGCCGGTCGCCAGCACCAGCAATTCGGGGTGTGGATAACCCAGGCCCAAAGCAACGGGCGCGACCACCCCGGATGCAGTGGTCATGGCAACGGTGGCCGAGCCCGTGGCGATGCGCATCAACGCAGCGAACAGCCAGCCCATCACCAGCGGCGACAAGTGGAACGCGTGGGCCAGGCCGAGGATTTCATTGGTCACACCGGCATCCACCAGAATGCGATTCAAGCCACCGCCCGCGCCCACCAGCAAGGTGATACTGGCGGTCGGCGCCAGGCACTCGTTGGTGAACTTGAGAATCGACTCCCGGTTGAAGCCCTGGGCCAGGCCCAGGGTCCAGAAACTCACCAGGGTCGCCACCAGCAGGGCGATCACCGAATTGCCGATAAACAGCAGGAACTGATTGAAACCACTGCCCGGGGTGGAAATCACATTGGCCCAGCCGCCGATCATCATCAGTACCACCGGCAACAGGATGGTGCCCATGGTCAGTGCAAAACTGGGCAGGCGAGTACGCGGTTCGCGCTCGATAAACTGGCGCTCCAGCGGGTTCTCGGCCGGCAGGTGAATATGCGGCACGATGAACTTGGCGTAGACGGGGCCGGCGATGATCGCCGTGGGGATACCGATCAAAATCGCATACAGCACCGTCTGCCCGACCGAGGCGTTGTAGGCCAGCACCGCCATCATCGCCGCCGGATGCGGTGGCACCAGCGCGTGCACCACCGACAAACCGGCGACCATCGGCAGGCCGACCATCAGGATCGACACGCCCACGCGCCGCGCCACGGTAAAGGCAATCGGCACCAGCAGCACAAAGCCGACCTCGAAAAACAGCGGCAGCCCCACCAGGAACGCAATGCACACCATCGCCCAGTGGGCATTGCGTTCACCGAAGCGGTTGATCAGCGTACGCGCCACCTGCTCGGCGCCACCCGACTCGGCCATCATCTTACCGAGCATGGTGCCCAGCGCCACCACCAGGGCGATATGCCCCAGGGTTTTACCGACGCCCGCCTCATACGACCCCATGATCGTGTCCGCCGGCATTCCGGCCATCAGCGCGAGGCCGATGGACACCAGCGTAATGACGATAAACGGGTTGAGTCGGTAACGTGCAATCAGCACGATCAATGCAATGATGGCAATGGCAGCGTATGCCAATAGCCCGAAGCCCGGTAATGCGGCCATGCGGTACTCCTCGGAAAGGGTCACGTCGAATTGGTTGTGAAACTCATAAATCATTACCGAGGAGTATTTTCAATTTTCATGAAAGTAATTTTCGCCCACGGACAAGCGTTGTCGCATGGAGATATGTCCAGCGCCAGCCCATGAAAATACGGGGGATGTTCTTACATGAAGATCAGGAATGCCGGAAACTCAAGCGCCGCCCTTGAGTCATAGAATGCGCATCCACTCATGCTCAGGAAACCGCCCATGATTCGCACCACACTCGTCGCCAGCGCCCTGCTTCTCTGCTTGGGTGGCACAGCGTATGCCTCCGACAATGCCGCGTTGAAAAAATGCATGGACAGCGCCAATACCACGGCAGACATGGTCAATTGCAACGCCAAACAAGCCAAGGTGCAGGACGAGCGCTTGAACCGCGCCTACAAGACCGCCCTCGCCGCCCAGGACGGCGCGCACAAGCAGCAACTGCAAGACGTGCAGCGCCTGTGGATCAAATACCGCGATGCCAACTGCGCCTTCGCCGGCAGCGCCACCGGCGGCACCATTGATCAGGTCAACGGCTCCGGCTGCGTGCTGGACATGACCCAGACCCGCGCCCAGGAGCTTGAAGACCTGGTAGGCCCCTGACTGCTGGAGCCGGTCTATTGTGGCGAGGGAGCTTGCTCAGTCATGGTGAACCCTGGCGCGCTTGAGCAGCTTCTTGCAGCGCTCGGATAAATGCAGCACCCGCAGATGCTTACCGGCCTTGGCATAGCGCTCGCGCAACGTCATCAGCGCAGCGATCGCCGAATAGTCGACAACACTCAGGTGGCGGCAATCCAGCGTCACCTGGGCCGGGTCATTGGCCGGGTCGAATTGGTTCAAGAACGGCGTGGTCGAGGCGAAGAACAAGGTGCCATGCACCCGGTAAAGCTTGCTGCCGTCGGCCTCCAGATGTTCATCGGCGTACAGCTCTCGCGCCTGCTGCCAGGCAAAATTCAACGCGGCGATGACGATACCGCACAGCACCGCGGTGGCCAGATCCGTGAACACGGTGATGATCGTCACCGCCATGATCACCAGCACATCATTGAGCGGCACCTTGTTGATCACCCGCAACGAGGCCCAGGCGAAGGTCTGCTGCGACACTACAAACATCACGCCCACCAGCGCCGCCAGCGGAATACGCTCAATCAGCGGTGACAGAAACAGAATGAACAGCAGGATCATCACACCGGCAAACACCCCTGAGAAACGCCCGCGCCCACCGGAGCTGAGGTTGATCACGGTTTGCCCGATCATCGCGCAACCGCCCATGCCGCCAAACAGGCCCGAGACCATATTCGCTGCGCCCAGCGCCACGCTTTCGCGGTCGGGGTAGCCTCGGGTTTCGGTGATTTCGTCGGTGAGGTTGAGGGTCAGCAGGGTTTCCAGCAGGCCGACCATCGCCATCAGGAACGCGTAGGGCGCGATGATGCCGAGAGTGTCGAAGGTCCAGGGGATTTGCGGCAGGGCGAAGGTCGGCAAGCCACCGGCGATATGCGCCATATCGCCCAGCGTACGGGTCGGCAGACCAAGCAGGTACACCGCCAGACCAACGCCAAGGATCGCCACCAACGCGGGCGGCACAGCGCGGGTCAGGCGTGGCAGCAGGTAGACAATCGCCATGGTCACCACGACCAGGCCCGCCATCACATATAAAGGCGTGCCGCTTAGCCAGCGTTCGCCGCTCTTGAAATGTTCCAGTTGCGCCAGCGCAATGATGATCGCCAGGCCGTTGACGAAGCCGAGCATCACCGAGTGCGGCACCATGCGCACCAGCTTGCCCAGGCGCAGCAAGCCGAAGGCGATCATGATCAACCCGCCCAATAGCACTGTCGCAAGCAGATACTCCACCCCGTGTTGCACCACCAGCGCGACGATCACCACCGCCATCGAGCCGGCCGCGCCCGAGACCATGCCCGGGCGGCCGCCGAACAAGGCGGTGAGAGTGCAGATGATAAAGGCGCCGTAGAGCCCCATCAGCGGGTTGAGGTGGGCCACCAGGGCAAAGGCGATGCATTCGGGCAGCAGCGCAAAAGACGTGGTGAGGCCGGCCAGGGCGTCGGCGCGCAGACGGGTGAGGTTCATGGAGTACCGGGGAATTGCGAGGGATGAGGCGAGGAATGGTACGGAATTGCGGCGAGTGGGGCTAGCCTCCAGAACTGAGTGGCCCCAATCGGGAGCAAGCCCCCTCCCACACTTGAATGCATTCCAAAGTTGGAATTCGGTCAAATGTGGGAGGGGGCTTGCTCCCGATAGCTACACCCAGGTCTCAAGCGAATCAGACCATCTCGTTGCGAATCCACTCCACCACCGACGTACGCTTGGGCACCCAGCCCAGCAGTTCGCGAGCGTGCTTGCCGCGTACGCGACTGTTGGAGCCCAACCCGTAGTTGGCCATTTCATAGCCCCACTCGGCTTCAGCCTCGGCCAACGGCCAATCCTGCGGTTCGCCCAGGTTCAGCGTCTGGGCAATCGCCGTAGTCATGTCGATAAACGCCGCTTCGCTGCTTTCCACAAAGTAGAAAGTACCCGGTACGTTTTTGGTCAGTGCCAGCAGATACAGGGTGACCACATCCTCAATGTGCACGTTGGACCAGATGTTCTGCCCGCTGCCCACATGGCGCACTACACCGCTCTTGCGTGCCTGCTTGAGCAAGCGTGGCAATTGCACGCTGTCACGCTTCACGCCCAGGCTGTGGCCGTAGATCAGGGTGTTGCAGATCACCGCCGAATTCACACCGTCACTGGCCGCCGCGAGGATCAGGTTGTCGATCGCCACCCGCGCGGCTTTGTCGACGGTCGGCTCAGGCAGGTTGCCTTCGAAGTAGATGACTTCACTGGCCTTGCCGCCCGACGCATCACCGACAATGCTCGACCCGCTGGTATGCAGGAACGGCTTGTTCGAGCCTTTCAAGGCGGCCAGCAAGGTTTCCACGGCGGCGCGATGGTCGCTGCTGGCAGCGTTGATCACCGCATCAGCCTTCTGTGCCTGCTCGGTCAATACGGCTGCGTCGTCGAGGGTGCCGATCACCGGCGTAATGCCCAGGGCGGTCATTTCGGCGGCTTGTTCGGCGCTGCGCACCAGGCCGGTGACGTCATGGCCAGCGTTGACCAGGCCGGTGGCGATGGAACCGCCGATAAACCCTGCTGCACCGGTAACGAATACATTCATGGAGGTTGCTCCTGACTGGGTAAGTGATGCACCCAGTATCCAGCCCCCACTGCTGTCGAATAAGCCCGTACGGCCCAATTCACTCTTGCGTGCAAGTCACGAATCAGCGCGCATACCGAGCCAGCTTGGCCTGAATGAACTCCAGGAAACACTGAATGCGCAGCGCCAATTGCGAGTTGCGATAGAACACCGCGTGGATCGGCTGGCGATAACCACTGTTGAACGCCTCCAGCATGGGTACCAGACGGCCGGCATCGATATCGTCGACCGTCATGAAATTCGACAGGCAACAAATACCCTGCCCCTGCAGCGCCAACTGGCGCACAGTTTCGCCACTGGATGCGCTGACACTGGGCTGGATCAGCCAGCGGTCACCTTCGCCATGACGCAGCGGCCAGTGGTTGAGGGTCTCGGTGTGAGTGAAGCCCAGCAAGGTGTGATCGGCCAACTCGGCAACGGTCGTCGGCGTGCCGTATTGCTTGAGGTAGTCGGGGCTGGCCAGGATATGCAGCGGCGTGCTGCCCAGGGAGCGCGCATGAAGGGTCGAGTCGGCCAGGGTGCCAATGCGAATGGCGATGTCGGTACTTTGCTCAAGCAGGTCGATGATCAAGTCGTCGCTGTTGAGCTCCAACTGGATATCCGGGTACAAGCGGCGAAACTCGGCGATGTACGGCACGATCCCGTGCAGCATGAACGGCACGGCGGCATTGATACGCAGGCGACCGGCCGGTTTTTTCTGGCGCGACGACAGGCGCTCTTCCAGCTCGTCCATCTGCGCCAGGATCACCTTGGCCTGCTCGAAGAAGTACTTGCCCTCTTCAGTCAGGTCCATGCGTCGCGTGGTGCGGTTGATCAGCGTGGTGTCGAGCTTGGCTTCCAGGCGCGACAGCGTGCGGCTGACCGCAGACGGCGTTTGCCCGACCTTTTCGGCGGCGGCAGAAATCGAGCCGCATTCAATCACGCTGACGAAGATCTGTAGCTCATCGGAACGGGCTTTCACGGGCGGTCCTTCATTTATCGGCTGACACAGGCACGGTCATTATTAACCAGCCAGCAACAAATGGCCTCCCAACAACGCCATGCCCGTGAAAAACCCACGTTTGAACCACAGCGCACTGATGCGTCGGCGAACCACTTGGCCCAGCCACATCCCCAGCAATGCCGGCACCAGCGCCAACACTGACGCACCGATTTCACCACCGCCCAGCGCTCCGCGCCAGGCCAGCCCGGCGGCCAGCGCCAGTGTCGACACCGTGAACGACAGCCCCAGCGCCTGCACCAACTGATCACGGCTCAAGCCCAGCGCTTGCAGATACGGCACCGCAGGGATCACGAAAACACCGGTGGCCGAGGTGATGATGCCGGTGATCAGCCCACACAAGGGCCCCAGCCAGCACTCGGTCCGGGGCGCGACCTTGAAGGTCGGCAGGAACAAGCCGCTCAACGCATATACCAGCAACGCCGCACCCAACGCGCGGACCACCCACGGCCCACCGTCCATGCCCAGCCACACGGAGCCTAGCCCGGTGCCGCAGAAAATAAGCAACAGCATCGGCCACAGGCGTTTGAGCAAGGCACTCAAATGACCGCCAAACGTCAGCTGCCAGAGATTGGTGATAGTCGAAGGAATGATCAGCAGAGCCGCTGCCTGCGCCGGTAACATAGCCAGACCGAGCATACCCATGGCTACGGTGGGCAGGCCGAGGCCGATGATGCCTTTGACCGTACCGGCCAGCAGGAAGGTGGTAATGACCAACGCCGTCAGGGTTGGACCGAGGTTTTGGTAAAACGCTAGGAAGGTATTCATGCACCGATTGTGCAGGGCTGGAGAGAGGCTGAAAATTCGCCATATACTGAGGCAGCCTCTTGTTTTTTGTGAGGCTGATGCCGTCATCGCAGGCAAGCCAGCTCCCACATTTTGAACTGTGAATACATCCAAGTGTGGGAGCTGGCTTGCCTGCGATGACGCCCGCCCAGTCACCGGAAACCTGCAGCCATGCACTTTGACCTGATCGACCTGCGCCTCTATCTGCACATCCTCGACAGCGGCAATATCACTGCCGGTGCAGCCCGTAGTCATTTATCCCTGGCGGCCGCCAGCGCACGCATCCGGGCAATGGAGTCTTCACTGGGCATCGCGTTTCTTGAGCGTGGCCGCCGTGGCGTCACCCCAACGCCGGCAGGCAAAGCCCTGGCTCGGCATGCGCGCCTGCTGTTGCAACAGGCCGAACACCTGCAACAGGACCTGGCCGAATACGCCAATGGCGTCAAAGGCCAGGTACGCTTGCTGTGCAATACCACCGCCCTTAGCGAGTACCTGCCTGAATTGCTCGCACACTTTTTGCGCGAGCACCCCAACCTCGATATCGACCTGCAAGAATTGCCCAGCCTGCGCATCACCCAAGCCTTGCGCCAGGGCACCGCCGACCTGGGGATTATTTCCGATGCCGTGGACACCCACGGCTTGCAGACCCTGGCGTTTCGCGATGATCCGCTGGTGCTGATCATGCCCCTGGACCACCCGTTGACCCGCCCGAGTTTTATCGACAGCTTGCAATACGACTACGTGGGCCTGGCGGCCAACAGCGCGCTGGCGGTTTATCTCGAAGAACAGGCACTGCACACAGGCTTTCGCTTGCAGACACGCATTCGCGCCGACGGTTTTGATGGGTTGATTCGCATGGTCGCCGGCGGCGCGGGTCTGGGCATCGTGCCGCAGGCAGCCTTGGAGCGCTGGCCGTCAGAACGCCGTTTCAAGGCCCACCCCCTGCAAGAGGAGTGGGCCTGCCGCTCGTTGCTGTTATGCGCACGCTCGTTCGAGCAACTGCCGGGTTACGCCAGGGCTTTGTTCGACGCCTTGGCCCTGCCCTTGCGGAAGAACCCGTAATACACCGCCGACAGAATCAACAGGAACGGCACGCCGAATACCAAGGTCATCTTGAACGCTTCGGTGAAATAGGTGGTGATCATTACCGCCCCCATCAGCACCAACCCCAGCAGCGTACTGTAGGGAAACAGGCGCAACTGGAACGACAACTTCGCCCCGCCATGGCGCTTGCGATAGCGGCGAAAGAACAGGTGCGTGAGGAAGATCATGAACCAGGTGAAGATCGCGCCAAACATCGAGATCGCCATCATCAGGGTGAATGAGCTTTCCGGGTACACCACATTCAAAAGAGTCGCCAGGGCAATGCCCGAGCTGGACAGCAACAGGGCGTTCAGCGGGATGCCATTCTTGCTCAAGGCGCCCATGGACTTGGGCGCAAAGCCTGCGCGAGACAGGCTGAACATCATGCGCGTGGTGATATAGAGCTGGCTGTTCATGGCCGACAGCGCCGCGATCAGGATCACGAAGTTCATCACCCCGGTGGCGCCGGGAATGCCGATGGTCTGCATCACCGTCACGAACGGGCTCTGGCTCTGACCAGCCTGGTTCCACGGCACGATGGCAAGCATCAGCGCCAGGGTCAGCAGGTAGAACACCACCAGCCGCACGATGGTTGCGCGAAAGGCTTTCTTCACCGCCTGCTCCGGGTCGGCCGCTTCACCAGCGGCCACGGCGATCATCTCGACGCTGAGGTAGCTGAAGATCGACACAATCACCGCGATCCACATGCCACTCAAGCCATGGGGAAAAAAGCCCTCGTGGGCCGTGTAGTTCTGCACACCGTACTGCGGGTTGCCGGAACCGAACACCACATACACCGCCAGGATGATGAAGCCGACAATGGCGCTGATCTTGATGGTCGAGAACCAGTATTCGAAGTTGCCGAAGGTCTTCACGCTGATCGCATTGAGCACAATCAATACACTGGAAAACGATACGATCCATACCCATTCCGGCACATTGGCGAACCAGTACTTCATGTACATCGCCACCGCTGTGACCTCGGCCCCCACCGCCAGCACAATCGCCGCCCAATAGGCATACCGCACCAGGAACCCGGCCAGCGGGCTGATGTAGAACTCGGCATAGGCGCCAAACGAGCCAGAGGTGGAATGGGCCACGGTCATCTCCGCCAGGCAGCCCATCAGCAACAAGGTGATCAAGGCGCCGATGGCATAGCTCACCAGCACGCTGGGCCCGGCATAGCCGATGGCGTAGGCGCTGCCCATGAACAGCCCGGTGCCGATGGCGCCACCGATAGCGATCATGCTCATCTGGCCGGAAGTGAGCTGGCGCCTGAGGCCCAGTTCGCGGTGGGTGATTTCTGCAAAGCCGTTGTCTGGCGTGGTCACTGGAGTGCCCCTTTATTATTGTGATGGTTGCTGCTGGCGGTGAATCCTGTGGGAGGGGGCTTGCTCCCGATAGCAGTGTGTCAGTCACTGATATGTCAACTGACACACCGCTATCGGGAGCAAGCCCCTCCCACATTGGGTCTGTGGTGCTATTAAGTAACGCTGTTTCGGACTTTGAATTGCGGCTGGTCCCAGGTGCGGTTGTCGAGAATTTCACCGAGGATTTCCACGGCGTCCCACACCTCGGTAAAGCTTGTGTACAGCGGCGTGAAACCAAAGCGCATGATCCGCGGCTCACGGTAATCGCCGATCACGCCTCGGGCGATCAGGGCCTGGATCACCGCGTAACCTTCGGGGTGTTCGAAGCTCACATGGCTGCCGCGCCGGGCGTGCTCACGCGGCGTGATCAGTTCCAGGCCATGGGCGGCGCAGCGGCTTTCGACCAACGCGATAAACAGGTCGGTCAATGCCAGGGATTTGCGGCGCAGGCTGGCCATGTCGGTCTGGGCGAAAATGTCCAGGCCGCATTCCACCATGGCCAACGAAGTGATCGGCTGGGTACCGCACAGGTAGCGCGCGATGCCGGCGCTGGGGGCGTAGCTCGATTCCATGGCGAACTGACGGGTATGCCCGAACCAGCCTGACAACGGCTGGCGCACCACATCCACCAACGCCGGGTTGACCCAAACAAATGCCTGGGAGCCCGGGCCGCCGTTGAGGTATTTGTAGGTGCAGCCAATGGCATAATCAGCGCCGGCCTGGTGCAGGTCCACAGGCACCGCGCCCGCTGAGTGCGCCAGGTCCCAGAGGCTCAGCGCGCCACACTCGTGGCTCAGCGCAGTCAGCGCCGCCATGTCGTACATGTAGCCAGTCTTGTAGTTGACGTGGGTGAGCATCACCACCGCCACGTCTGCGTCGATGGCTTGAGGCAGTTCGGCCGGGCCGTTGACCAGGCGCAGGGAATAGCCTTGTTGCAGCAGTTCGGCCAGGCCCTCGGCGATATACAAATCGGTGGGAAAGTTATTCGCTTCGCTGACGATCACCTTGCGCGCCGGGGAGCGTTGACGCTGCACACTCAACGCCGCGCTCAGCACCTTGAACAGGTTGATCGAAGTGGTATCGGTGACCACCACTTCGCCCTCACGCGCACCGATCAACGGTGCGAGGCGATTGCCCAGGCGCTGGGACAAATCCGCCCAGCCTGCGCTGTTCCAGCTGCGAATCAAGCCATTGCCCCACTCTTGGGCGATCACCTGCTGTGCCCGCTCCAGCGCTGCCACCGGGCGCGCGCCGAGGGAGTTGCCGTCGAGGTAGATCACGCCCTCGGGCAGGGCGAATTGGGCACGCAGGGGTGCCAACGGGTCCTGGGTGTCGAGGGCTTGGCAATGGCTTCGAGTGGTCATGGGTCGTCCTGGTTTTTATAAGTGAGGATGGACCAAATAATGAACGAACTTTTAGAGAATTTTCGTGCAAAGTGGTGGGTAAACGGCTATTTAAGCTGTAGGAAATTCGAATTTAATCTCAAAATACGCGGATATCTTCCAAGCATGATTCTCGACGCCACCGACCTGCGCCTCCTGCATTTTCTGCAACAGGATGGCCGTATCAGCAACCAGGAACTGGCGGAAAAAGTCGCGCTGTCACCCTCTGCCTGCCTGCGCCGTTTGCGCTTGTTGGAGAGTGAAGGAATCATCAGCGGCTATCGCGCGGTATTGAATGCCGAACAGTTGGGGATCGAGCTCGAAGCCATCGTGCACCTGTCGCTGCGCCAGGATATCGAGGACTGGCATGAGACCTTTATCAAGAAGGTGCAAGGCTGGCCAGAGGTGGCGAGCGCCTATGTGATCACCGGTGCCAGCAACTATGTGCTGCGGGTGCAGGCACGCAACCTCAAGCACTTTTCGGACTTTATCGTGAACCACCTGAACCGCACGGCGGGGGTGATGGATATTCGCTCTGAAATTGTGCTGCAGAAGATCAAGGATCGGGATGAGGTGCTGGATCTGGTCCTGCGCAAGTAACCCATCACTACAGATCAAATGTGAACTAAATGTGGGAGGGGGCTTGCTCCCGATAGCGGAGGATCCGTTAGTAAATAAGTGACTGACACACTGCTATCGGGGGCAAGCCCCCTCCCACATTCTGCCCGCGCTCAGTCCTCGAGAGCCCGTGTGCGTTGCATGCGCTTTTGCTCCACCGGCGCATCAGCCACCTGCAACTCAAAGTCAAAATCAATCTGCGCAAACCGCCCTTCCACGCCAAATTCCCGCGCCAGTTGCGGATCGTCGCTGAAGCGGATCTCGGCAATCAGTTCATCGCGGGTGGCATAGGCAAAGTCATCATGCAGGTACGGGTCATCCGAGAGGTTGATCTGGGTGGTCAGGTGCCGATGCCCGGGCGCCGAGATGAAAAAGTGGATATGCGCCGGCCGTTGCCCGTGGCGCCCCAATTGGTCGAGCAACTGCTGCGTCGGCCCGGTCGGCGGGCAGCCGTAGCCCGAAGGTACGATGCTGCGAAAACGGTAGTTGCCCTGGGCGTCGGTCTCGATACGTCGGCGCAGGTTGAATTCAGACTGGTTCGGGTCGAACCACGAATAGGTGCCGCCCGTATTGGCCTGCCACACATCGACAATCGCCCCCGCCAATGGCTTGCCCTCGGTATCGCGCACTTGCCCGCGCATGAACAACGGCACCGCGTCGTCCTTGCCATCATCCAGCCGTGCCTCGTATTTGGACAGCGGCGCGCCGGCCACGTACAGCGGGCCTTCGATGGTGCGCGGTGTACCGCCGGACTTGCCCGCCTGCTCATCGGCGGCGTCCATCAACAGGTCCAGGTAATGCTCCAGGCCCAGGCCAGCGGCGAGCAGGCCGGCTTCCTGGTTTTTACCCAGATCATTGAGGTAGTTGACCGCCTTCCAGAACTCCTCGGGGGTCACTTCCAGGTCTTCGATGATGTTCACAGTGTCGCGCAGGATCCGGTAAATCAGCGCCTTGGCGCGCGGGTTGCCCGCGTCATTGAGGTTGCCGCTGGCTTCTTCGAGAAAGCGTTGGGCGTGGGCAGTCTGGGACAGGCGGATGGACATGGTGCACTCCTCATCTTGTAATTATCAGGTTGAAACCGGCTTAGCGGTCGTCCGCATGGATGGACGACGGGTGCCGGCACAGCGCATTCACTTCGATAGCCATGTAAGGAAACAACGGCAGTTGCATCAGCAGGTCATGCAGGTCCTGCACGCTGTCGACATCGAACACGCTGTAGTTGGCGTAGTGCCCGGCGATGCGCCACAGGTGGCGCCACTTGCCCTCTTGTTGCAGGCGTTGCGCCAGGGTTTTCTCTTCGGCCTTGAGGCTGTCGGCACGCTCGGGATGCATGTCGAGGGGCAGGTTCACAGTCATTTTTACGTGGAACAACATGGCAGGCGCCTCTTAGTATTTGTCACGGCTAAAGAACGCCAGACGCTCTTCATCGAGCGCCAGGCCCAGGCCCGGTGCAGTGGAAACATGCAGCTGGAAATCGCGGTACACCGGTGGCTCGGCAAGGATGTCTTCGGTGAGCAACAACGGGCCGAACAGCTCGGTGCCCCACGCCAGTGTGCTCAGCGTAAGGAAGGCATGGGCCGACGCCAGGGTGCCGATACCGCCTTCGAGCATGGTGCCGCCGTACAGGCCGATGCCTGCCGCCTCGCCGATCGCCGCCGTACGCAGCACGGCGCGGGGGCCGCCGTTCTTGGCAATCTTGAGGGCAAACACCGAGGCCGCGCCTTCACGCGCCAGGTTGAACGCATCTTCGACACACTCGATAGACTCATCGGCCATGATCGGCACCGGGCTCGACAGGTTGAGCCGGGCCATACCGCCACGGTTGTTGCGTGAGATGGGTTGCTCGATAAGGTCGATACCGTTGTCGCCGAGCACCTTGCACGCCCGCAGCGCCACGGCCTCATCCCAGGCCTGGTTGACGTCGACACGCACACTGGCGCGCTCGCCCAAAGCTTTTTTGATCGCGATCACATGGGCCAGGTCGCGGCTGACTTCACCGGCGCCGATCTTCAATTTGAAGATGCGGTGACGGCGCAGGTCGAGCATTTTCTCGGCCTCGCTGATGTCCTGTTCGGTATTGCCGCTGGCCAGGGTCCAGGCCACCGGCAACGCGTCACGCACACGCCCGCCCAGCAGTTCGCTGACCGGCAGCCCCAGGCGTTTGCCGAGGGCGTCGAGCAAGGCGCTTTCGATGCCGGACTTGGCAAAGGTGTTGCCGCGAATACTGCGCTCCAGGCGCAACATGGCCGCGTTGATGTTGCTCGCATCCTGGCCGATCAGCAGCGGCGCGAAATGGCGGTCGATGTTGACCTTGATGCTGTCAGGGCTTTCATTGCCATAGCTGAGGCCACCGATGGTGGTAGCTTCGCCGATGCCTTCAATGCCGTCGGTGCACCGCAGGCGGATAATCACCAGGGTCTGGTTTTGCATGGTGTGCATCGCCAGCTTGTGCGGGCGAATGGTGGGGAGATCGACGATGAGGGTGTCGATCGACTCGATGGCGCAAATCGGCATGGCAATACCCGTTGGGTTCTTTATAGATTTGCGTCGATTCTGTTCCGCATTTTTTCGGGCTTCCAATATAGAATTGGTCTTGTGCGATACCCTCAAGGTATGAAAGGAGTCGATATGGAACTGCGTCACTTGCGCTATTTCCAGGTGCTGGGCGAGACCCTCAATTTCACCCGGGCTGCCGAACGCCTGCACATCGCCCAGCCGCCCTTGAGCCGGCAAATCCAGCAGCTGGAGGATGAACTGGGGGTGCTGCTGCTGGAGCGTAGCCGACCGTTGCGCCTGACCGAAGCCGGGCGGTTTTTCTATGAACACGCCAATGTGCTGCTCGAACAGCTGGGCACGGTTTGCGACAACACACGGCGCATTGGCCTGGGCGAAAAGACGTGGCTGGGCATCGGCTTTGCACCCTCGACCTTGTACGGCGTGCTGCCGGAACTGATTCGCAGGCTGCGCAATCACGAGGCCCTGGAGCTGGAGTTGGGCTTGTCGGAGATGACTACGCTGCAACAGGTCGAAGCGCTCAAGGCCGGGCGCATCGATGTGGGTTTCGGGCGCATTCGCATCGACGACCCGGCCATCGTCCAGCGCGTATTGGTGGAGGATCGCCTGGTGGCCGTGCTGCCCAGCGGTCACCCCTTGCTGGGTGCCCCTGCCACCCTCGCCCAGTTGGCCACCGAGCCCTTTGTGCTCTACCCAGGCAACCCGCGCCCCAGTTATGCCGACCATGTGATCGCGCTGTTCGACGCCCACGGTTTGAGCCTGAAGGTGGCGCAGTGGACCAACGAGTTGCAGACCGCCATCGGCCTGGTAGGCGCCGGTATGGGGGTGACGCTGGTACCGGCGTCGGTGCAGGTGCTGCATCGGGCGGATATTGGCTATACGCCGGTGGTGGAGGCGACTGCGACCTCGCCGATCATTCTGAGCCGACGGGTGAATGACCAGTCGCCGGGGCTGACTCATTGCCTGCAACTGGTGGAAGAGTTGATCTGAGATTCCATATTTACTGAAAATCCAATGTGGGAGGGGGCTTGTTCCCGATAGCTGTGGTTCAGTCAACTTTTCCAGTGCCTGACACACCGCTATCGGGAGCAAGCCCCCTCCCACATTTTGATCTTCATCAGGTTCAAGTAATGCGCAGGCGCTTGCGTTGCAATGTCTGACTGGGCGACTCATCGAACAGCTTGCGGTACTCCGCCGAAAACCTGCCCAAGTGGGTAAACCCCCAACCCAACGCAATTTCAGAGATAGTACGCACCGAGCCCTGTTCAAGAATCTCCTGACGCACCGCCCCCAACCGATGCTTCTTCAGATACGCCATGGGCGACAAGGCGAAGTACTTGCGAAACGCATCGAACAGCTTGAACCGCGACACCCCGGCCGCCGCTTCCAGGTCTTCCAGGTGCAGCGCTTCACGGGCGTTGTCGTGGATGTACTGGCGCGCACGAATCAGGTAGTGCGGCAGTTTTACCCCCAACACCTCGCGCAACTCTTCAGAATAGTTATTCGGCTGGGCCAGGATCAGCCCTTTGATCAGCGAGCTTTCCAGGTCCCGGGTAAATGCTGCCTGCTCGTACAACTCGCTGCTGCATTCCAGTTCGGCGATGAAGTATCGCGCCATGCGCCACCACGAAGCCGGGGCGCCGTCCACGGCATCCATCACCGATTCAAAGCGCAGCGGCGCATCAATGGGCCGTTGCAGCAAACCTTCCAGCGACTCGCTCATCGCCGCACGGGTGATCACCACCTGCAACTTGCGACAGTCACCGGAAATCGCCAGCACCTGGTGCTCGTTGGGTGAAATGATCACGCCCTGGTCGCGGTTGGAACTCAGGCGTTCACCGTTCTTGCTCAGCTCCTGTTCGCCCACCAATGGCAGGCTCAGGCTATAGCTGCTGAAATGCTCGGCGTCTTCGATGTCGATGGTCACGTCGGTGCCGTACTCAATCACACCCAGGGTGGTGGCGCGGGACTTGAACACATTGGCGCTGTGGTGAAACCGCAGGCGCTCGGGGGTGGCCGTCGCCAGGCGATGGGGCCCACAGATACCGGACATCCAGCTGCGGGCGCCTTCGAGGTCAAAGCGTTGAATATGAATATCGCGTGTCTGGCTACTCATCGGGCTGCACCCACGGCGGTTAGGCGTTTGCGCGCTCTGGCGGCGCGTCGTTGAACATCGACAGCAAGTTCCAAGCCACGTCGGCGCCGTTGCAACCACGTGGATAGCAACCGTCGACTATGTGGATAAATCCGGGTTTTCTGCGACCGTCACCTGCAATGACAGTAGCCCATTGCGTCACCGCGCCGCACCGTGTTGGGTATTTGCTGCCCAACTTTGCGGCCCATCTTCCCCCATTAAGCGGATAGCCCACCGCCCTTTTGCAGCGCCTTAATGGCTCACCCGTTTTAGCCATTATCAAAAGGTGCCTCCCATGAGTGGTGCAAGAACCGTCGAGCAGTGGAAAACCTTTATCGAAAGCTGCCTGGACTTTCGCCCGGCAGATGAAGTGTTCCGCATCGCCCGCGACATGTTCACCGAACCCGAGTTGTTCGACCTGGAGATGGAACTGATCTTCGAGAAAAACTGGATCTATGCCTGTCACGAAAGCGAACTGGCCAATAACCACGACTTCGTGACGATGCGCGCCGGGCGCCAGCCGATGATCATCACCCGCGACGGCGAAGGCCGGCTCAACGCGCTGATCAATGCCTGCCAGCATCGCGGCACCACCCTCACTCGCGTGGGCAAGGGCAACCAGTCCACCTTCACCTGCCCGTTCCACGCCTGGTGCTACAAAAGTGATGGCCGGCTGGTCAAGGTCAAAGCGCCGGGGGAATATCCGGAAGGGTTTGATAAAGCCACCCGCGGCCTGAAAAAGGCGCGCATCGAAAGCTACAAAGGCTTTGTGTTTATCAGCCTCGACGTAAACGGCACCAACAGCCTGGAAGATTTCCTCGGCGACGCCAAAGTGTTCTTCGACATGATGGTCGCGCAATCGGCGACCGGTGAACTGGAAGTACTGCCGGGCAAGTCGGCCTATACCTATGACGGCAACTGGAAGCTGCAAAACGAAAACGGGCTGGACGGTTATCACGTCAGCACCGTGCACTACAACTACGTGGCCACGGTGCAGCATCGCCAGCAGGTCAATACCGAGAACGGCGCAGGCGCAAGCACAACGCTGGACTACAGCAAGCTCGGCGCCGGCGACGCGAATACCGATGACGGCTGGTTCGCCTTCAATAACGGCCACAGTGTGTTGTTCAGCGACATGCCCAACCCCAGCGTGCGTTCCGGCTACGCCACCATCATGCCGCGCCTGGTGGCCGAACATGGCCAGCAAAAGGCCGAATGGATGATGCACCGCCTGCGCAACCTGAACATCTACCCCAGCCTGTTCTTTCTCGACCAGATCAGTTCGCAGCTGCGCATCATCCGCCCAGTGGCCTGGAACAAGACCGAGATAATCAGCCAATGCCTGGGGGTCAAGGGTGAATCCGACGCGGATCGCGAAAACCGCATTCGCCAGTTCGAAGATTTCTTCAACGTCTCGGGCATGGGCACGCCGGACGACCTGGTGGAGTTTCGCGAAGCCCAGCGCGGTTTCCAGGGCCGCCTGGAACGCTGGAGCGATATATCACGGGGCAGCCACCGCTGGGAGACCGGACCCACTCCCAACAGTGAAGCCATCGGCATTCAACCGGCTATGACCGGCACTGAATTCACCCACGAAGGCTTGTACGTCAACCAGCACCGCAATTGGCAACAGTTTCTGCTCAAGGGTTTGGACCAGCGGGCCCTGAGCCTGCGGGAGGTGAAGTGATGAATGCGCAGTTGCAGTACCGGGTCGAGCAGTTTTTTTACCGTAAATCCGAACTGTGCGACGCCCAGGACTGGGACGCCTACGTGCAGTTGTTCGACCCCCAGAGCGAATTCCATTTGCCGCAATGGGACTCGGAACACGTCTACACCAAAGACCCCAAACGTGAGATGTCGTTGATCTACTACGCCAACCGTTCGGGCCTGGAAGACCGCGTGTTCCGCCTGCGCACCGGCAAGGCTGCCTCGGCCACGCCAATGCCGCGCACTCTGCACCTGATCAATAACCTGCGCATTTCGGAGCAGGCTGACGGCACGTTGGAGGTGCGCTTGAACTGGCACACGTTGTTCTATCGCCTGGCCACGTCCGAGCAGTTCTACGGGCATGCCACGTACCACCTGAAGCCTGCGGGCGACAGCTGGCTGATCATGCGCAAGCACGCCTTGCTGCTCAACGACACCATCAACTCGGTGCTGGATTTCTATCACCTATAGGCACCGGGAGTTTTTCCAATGAATCACAAAGTGGCCTTCAGCTTTGCCGATGGCAAGACCTTGTTCTTCCCGGTGGGCGCCAATGAAATCCTGTTGGATGCAGCCCTGCGCAACGGTATCAAGATCCCGCTCGATTGCCGCGAAGGCGTGTGCGGCACTTGCCAGGGGCGTTGCGAATCCGGCGAGTACACCCAGGACTATGTCGACGAAGAAGCGCTCTCCAGCCTCGACCTGCAGCAACGCAAGATGCTCAGTTGCCAGACTCGGGTGCAGTCCGACGCCACCTTCTACTTCGACTTCGATTCAAGCCTGTGCAATGCATCCGGGCCAGTGCAGGTACGCGGTACGGTGAGCGACGTGCAGCAGGTCTCCACCAGTACGGCGATCTTGCAGGTGCAACTGGACCAGCCACTGGATTTCCTGCCTGGCCAGTACGCTCGTGTCGCGGTGCCCGGCACCGACAGTTGGCGCTCCTACTCCTTCGCCAATCGGCCGGGTAACCAACTGCAGTTCCTGGTGCGCCTGCTGCCGGATGGGGTGATGAGCAACTACCTGCGCGAACGCTGCCAGGTAGGCGACGCGATACTGCTGGAGGCGCCATTGGGTGCGTTCTACCTCCGGCATGTCATCCGGCCGCTGGTGCTGGTGGCGGGCGGTACCGGGTTGTCGGCGTTGCTGGGTATGCTCGATGAACTGACGGCCAACGGCTGCTCGCAATCGGTGCACCTCTACTACGGCGTGCGCAGTGCCGAGGATTTATGCGAAGCGGCGCGTATCCAGGACTACGCGAGGAAAATCCCGGGCTTTCGCTACACCGAAGTACTCAGCGATGCTTCATCCGAATGGCCCGGCAAGCGCGGCTACCTCACCGAACATTTTGACCTGGCCGAATTGCGGGACAGATCGGCGGATATGTACGTGTGCGGCCCCCCTCCAATGGTCGAATCCATTCAACAATGGCTGGTGGATCAGGCACTTGATGGCGTTCAGCTGTATTACGAAAAGTTTACGCAGAGTAATATCTGACCCTCAGCAGTTCTGAGGGGCCGATGCGGCGTGCAATCACCCTTGAGAAAAACAAGTAGAAGGGAATGTTAATGGCGGATGACATGGTTAACCCGGTGGGCCTCAAGCGTGGCCTGAAGAACCGGCACATTCAGCTGATCGCCTTGGGAGGCGCGATTGGTACAGGCTTGTTCCTCGGCTCGGCCGGGGTACTCAAGTCGGCGGGGCCGTCGATGATCCTGGGCTATGCGGTGGCCGGCTTTATCGCGTTCCTGATCATGCGCCAGCTCGGCGAGATGATCGTCGAAGAGCCGGTGGCCGGCTCCTTCAGCCACTTTGCGCACAAATACTGGGGCGGCTACGCGGGTTTTCTGGCCGGCTGGAACTACTGGGTGCTCTACGTGCTGGTGGGCATGGCCGAGTTAACCGCGGTGGGCAAGTACATCCAGTTCTGGTGGCCGGAGATTCCAACCTGGGTCAGCGCGTTGGTGTTCTTTGTTGCGGTGAACCTGATCAACACCCTGAACGTGAAGTTCTTCGGTGAAGCCGAGTTCTGGTTTGCGATCATCAAGGTGGTGGCGATTGTCGGCATGATCGTGCTCGGCTGCTACCTGCTGTTCAGCGGCACTGGCGGCCCGCAAGCGTCGGTCAGCAACCTGTGGAGCCACGGCGGTTTCTTCCCCAACGGCGGCATGGGGCTGCTGATGTCCATGGCCTTCATCATGTTCTCGTTCGGCGGCCTGGAACTGGTCGGCATCACCGCCGCCGAAGCCAGCGAACCGCGCAAGGTCATCCCCAAAGCGATCAATCAGGTGGTGTACCGCATCCTGATTTTCTACGTCGGCGCGCTGACCGTGCTGTTGTCGCTGTACCCGTGGGATCAATTGCTGCAAACCCTCGGCGCGTCGGGCGATGCCTACAGCGGCAGCCCGTTTGTGCAGATCTTCTCGTTGATCGGCAACGACACCGCCGCCCACATCCTCAACTTCGTGGTGCTGACCGCGGCGTTGTCGGTGTACAACAGCGGCGTGTACTGCAACAGCCGCATGTTGTTCGGCCTGGCCGAGCAGGGTGACGCGCCCAAGGCGCTGATGAAGCTCAACAAACAAGGCGTGCCGCTGCGGGCCCTGGCGATTTCGGCGTTGGTGACGATGCTGTGCGTGGTGGTCAACTACGTCGCGCCGCACAGTGCGCTGGAGTTGCTGTTCGCGCTGGTGGTTGCTTCGTTGATGATCAACTGGGCACTGATCAGCCTGACCCATATCAAGTTCCGCAAGGCCATGGGCGAGCAAGGCGTGACACCGTCGTTCAAGACCTTCTGGTTCCCGTTCAGCAACTACCTGTGCCTGGCGTTCATGGTGATGATCATTGGCGTGATGCTGGCGATTCCGGGGATTCGCGAGTCGGTGTATGCGATGCCGGTGTGGGTGGGAATTATCTACATCGCCTATCGGTTTCGGATCAGAAACGGGAAAGTTGCAGTAACCCAGTAACCTCTGTGGGAGGGGGCTTGCTCCCTCCCACATTTTTAGCTGCATTCCAAATGAAAAGCCCCGGAGATCCGGGGCTTTTTTGTTTAGAGCGTGGAACGTACTCGCCAGAGTTCGGGAAACAGTACCGTGTCGAGCATCTTGCGCAGGTAACCCACGCCTTCGGTGCCGCCGGTACCCGGCTGGAAGCCGATGATGCGCTCCACCGTGGTGACATGCCGGAAGCGCCATTGGCGGAACGAATCTTCCAGGTCGATAAACTTCTCGGCCAACTGATACAGGTCCCAGTACCGATTCGGGTCGCGATACACCTCGCGCCACGCCGCCTCCACGGAGTCGTCATGCACTGTGGCCGCCGTCGGGTCGCGTTCGGCGCGCTGCGGGTCAATCGCCAGTCCGGCCTTGACCATCAGGTTGACCGCTTCGTCATACAGCGACGGCGTGGCAATTGCCACCTGCAATTGCTGCAGCAAATCCGGGCGATGAGCATGGGGCCGCAGCAGCGCCCGGCTTTTGTTGCCCAGGATGAATTCGATCTCACGGTACTGGAACGACTGAAACCCCGACGACTGCCCCAGGAACGGGCGAATCGCCTTGTACTCCGACGGCGTCATGGTCGCCAGCACGGCCCAGGCGTGTACCAGTTGATCGAAGATCCGCGACACCCGCGCCAGCATCTTGAACGCTGGTGGCAGCTCACCCAGGCGCACATGTTCGCGGGCAGCCTTGAGTTCGTGAAGCATCAGCTTCATCCACAGCTCCGAGGTCTGGTGCTGGATGATGAAGAGCATTTCGTTGTGGTCTGGAGAAAGCGGGTGCTGGGCGCTGAGGACTTTGCCCAGGTCCAGGTAATCGCCATAGCTCATGGACTCGCAAAAATTCAGTTCGGCGTTATGCCATTCTTCCGGCGGTTGGTAATCAGCTGAGAAAGGACATTGGCTCATCGCGTGGGCTCCTTGAGCGGGCGGAGAATGGCGCGGACCGGGCTGGCATCGAGATGGGCAAAACGTAGCGGCAGCGCGATCAGTTCATAGTCGCCCTCCGGCACTTCATCGAGCACGATGCCTTCGAGGATCGCCATGCCATGGCGCGCCACGGCGTTGTGGGAATCCATGGTCTTGGATTGTTGCGGGTCCAGGGACGGCGTATCGATACCGATCAGGCGCACACCCAGGCCGGCGAGCAGCTCAATGGTTTGCGGGGCGATGGCAGTGAAATTCGAATCCCATTCAGTCAATGGCGCTTGTGGATAAGTACGCAAGAGCACGCGCTCCGGCAGGTTATCCACACGCCCTTGCAACTGATGCGGCTGCACCAACGCGCCGCTGCCCAGGCAATGCAATACCCGGCACGGGCCCATGTACACATCCAGCGAAACCTCGCCAATCGGCGCGCCATCGGCGCTGTAATGCAGCGGTGCATCCACATGGGCACCGGTGTGCGGCGACAGGGTTACGCGGCCCACATTTACCGGACACTCCGGGCCGAACTGCCACACGCGCTCTTCCTGGAACGGCGTATCGCCCGGCCAGGTCGGGGTCGCCGTGCTCAAGGGCGGGCTGATATCCCACCACGTTTTTATTGGGTTCATTGCAAGGCTCTCACTGGGTACTGGGGTGAATGATACGAGGGCCAGCTCTGAATTTTCTTGCGAATTCTGGCGCAACACGGGAAATCTTTCGCAGTTACTGCGATAAAAGGACAAATTACCGAACAATTACACAGATCCAATGTGGGAGGGGGCTTGCTCCCGATAGCGGTGTGTCAGTAGCCATAGCAGTGACTGACACACTGCTATCGGGAGCAAGCCCCCTCCCACATTAACTGCGCTTCTGGGCATACCGATGTCGAGTCCAGACCACCAGCCCTGGCCGCGACGCTATAGGGTTCGACTCTTGTTCCCTTACCTCGGAGTCATCATGTCCAAGCCCATCACCGTACTGCGCGACACCCACCCACTGCCGGTCCTGGATGCCTGCAAATGGGAAAAGCTTGAAGGCGACCCGCACACCGTCAACCTCAACGCCTATACCAGCGAAGACGGCAGCAAGATCATGGGCACCTGGATCTGCACGCCGGGCAAGTGGTACGTGGAGTACGTGAAGTGGGAATACTGCCATTTCCAGGAAGGCTACTGCGTGATCACACCTGAAGGCATGGCGCCGATCCATTTGCGCGCTGGGGATATCTTCGTGGTGGAGCCAGGCATGAAAGGTACCTGGGAAGTAGTGGAGACCGTGCGCAAGTACTTCGTTTTTGCTTGATCAGCAAGAACCTGTGGCGAGGGAGCTTGCTCCCGCTGGGGCGCGTAGCGGCCCCAAAAGATGGAACTGCTGCGCAGTCCAGCGGGAGCAAGCTCCCTCGCCACAGTTTATTTGAGCTTGCGATAACTGTTGATGATCGCCGAGAAGTCCTTGCCCCCTTCCCCACGCTGGCTCATCGACTGATACAACTGCTGGGCCACCGCGCCAAGAATCACCGGTTGGTGTACCTGCCGTGCGGCCTCAGTAGCCAGGCCCAAGTCCTTGAGCATCAGGTCGGCGCCGAAGCCACCGGTATAGCCACGCGATGACGGAGCAGTTTCAATCACACCCGGCCACGGGTTGTAGGTATCGGAACTCCAGCAGCGCCCGGTGGAGCTGTTGATGATGCCGGCCAGCACTTGCGTATCAATGCCGAGCGCATCGCCCAGGGCCATGGCCTCACTGACGCCGACCATGCTGATACCCAGCAGCAGGTTGTTACAGATCTTGGCGATTTGCCCGGTGCCGACATCGCCGCAGTGCACGATGTTGCGGCCCATCTGCGCCAGCACCGGTTGCAGGGTAGCGAATAATTCCGGGTTGGCGCCGACCATAAAGGTCAGCGTCCCGGCCTGGGCACCGCCGGTGCCACCGGAGACCGGTGCATCGGCCACTGCCACGCCTTGTTTCGCTGCCGCTGCAGCTACATCACGGATGGTTTGCGGATCGATGGTGCTGCAATCCACCGCTGGGACGCCTTTGCCGATGCCCGCGAGCACACCGTCGTCATTGAGCCATACGCTGCGCACGTGAGCAGCGGCCGGCAGCATGGTAATCACCAGTTCTGCGCCCTGGGCCGCATCACGCGGTGAGCTGCTGATGGTGCCGCCCAGTTCGGCGAGTTCCTTGAGTACCGCCTGGTTCAGGTCGAATAGATTAAGCGCGTGCCCAGCCTTGATCAGGTTGCGGGCCATGGGCGCGCCCATGTTGCCCAGGCCGATAAATGCAATCTTCATGGTCGTCTCCCAGGTTCAGCGCAGGTTGATGGTGGTGTTGACGCCATCGTTGACCGTGTCGTCATCGAACCAGCGGCTGGTGACGGTTTTGGTCTGGGTGTAGAACTGCACCACTTGCTTGCCGTACGGGCCCAGGTCGCCGAGCTTGGAACCGCGCGAGCCGGTGAAGCTGAAGAACGGCACTGGCACCGGAATCGGAATGTTGATGCCGACCTGGCCAACATCGATTTCGCTCTGGAACTTACGCGCCGCCGCACCACTTTGGGTGAACAGGCCCGTGCCATTGCCGAACGGGTTGGCGTTAACCAGGGCGATGGCTTGGTCGAGGGTGTCGACTTCCAGCACTACCAGCACGGGGCCGAAGATTTCCTCGGTGTAGATGCGCATGTCGGTGGTCACGCCCGAGAACAGAGTCGGGCCGACAAAGTTACCTTGTTCGAAGCCCGGCACCTTGATATCGCGGCCATCCAGCTCCAGCTTGGCGCCTTCTTTCACGCCGCTTTCGATCAGTTCAAGGATGCGTGCCTTGGCGCGCTTGGAGATCACCGGGCCGACATCCGTGCCGGCTTCGCTGCCAGCATTGACCTTGAGCTTTTGTGCCAGAGCCTTGAGATCCGGCAGCCACTGCTTGGACGCGCCCACCAGCACCACCACCGAGGTGGCCATGCAACGCTGGCCCGCCGCGCCGAAACCGGCGCCGACCAGGGCATTGAGGGTGTGTTCACGGTTGGCATCCGGCAGCACCACGGCGTGGTTCTTGGCGCCCATCATCGACTGCACGCGCTTGCCGTGTTTGCCGGCCAGGTCGTAGACATGGGTGCCGACGGCGGTGGAACCGACGAAGGACACGGCCTTGATATCTTTGTGAGTACAGAGCGCATCCACCACGTCCTTACCGCCATGCACCACGTTGAGCACACCGGCCGGCACACCGGCTTCCAGCGCCAGCTCCACCAGCAGCATGGTCGACAACGGGTCTTGCTCGGAAGGCTTGAGGACGAAGGTATTACCGCAGGCAATCGCCATCGGGAACATCCACAGCGGAATCATCGCCGGGAAGTTGAACGGAGTGATGCCGGCGCACACACCGATAGGTTGGCGCAGGGTGTAGGTGTCCACGCCACCGGCCACGTTTTCGGCGAATTCGCCCATTTGCAGGGTGCCGATGGAACAGGCGTGTTCGACCACCTCCAGACCACGAAAAATATCGCCCTCGGCATCGGCAATGGTCTTGCCCTGCTCGGCGCTGAGGACCACGGCGATACGCTTGGAGTGTTCACGGATCAGGGCTTGCAGCTTGAGCATGATGCGCATCCGCGCACCGATCGGCGTCAGCTTCCAGGTCTGAAAGGCGCGATGGGCGGCGTCGATGGCAGCGTTGACTTCATCGGCAGTGGCAAACGGGACCTTGGCCAGCACTTGTTGGGTGGCCGGGTTGACGATGTCTTGCCACTCGGTGGTCTTGGATTCGACCCACTCGCCGTTGATCAGCAACTTGACCTGTTGCACGGAAATATCGGCAGATGCGTTCATGTGGTCTCCAGAATCTTGTAGTTATGCAGAGAACCAAGGCGTTGAATCGCCTTGAAGAATGAGGCGTTCGGACTGTTTTTGGAGTATAGATGTGCAAACTTCTAATAAGAACGCACATAAAAGCCGGTCCAATATGCAAAAAAACATCACCTCTCTAGGCGCCCTGAACTGGGATGACCTGAAGTTTTTCCTCGAAGTGGCGCGCACCCGCAAGGCCAGCGTGGCCGCCAAGCGCCTGGCGGTGGACTACACCACCGTGTCGCGGCGCATCAGTTCACTGGAAGTGTCGCTCGGTACGTTGCTGTTCGAAAAATCCCGGACCAGCGGCTTCGTGCTCACCACCGAGGGCCAGCGTTTGCTCGGCTACGCGGAGTCCATCGAAAGCACCCTGCACATGGCCTGCGAACAAGTCTCCGGCTCCGGCGTGGCGCTGTCCGGCCATGTGCGCATGGGCTGCACCGAAGGGTTCGGTAGCTTCTTCGTCACCCCGCAGTTGAGCCATTTCGTCGACACTTATCCCGCGATCTCGGTAGACATCCTGCCCCTGCCCCACTTCATCAGCCTGTCCAAGCGCGAAGCCGACATCGTCATCGCCCTGGAGCGCCCGGAACACGGGCCGTATGTGTGCTGCAAACTGTGCGACTACAAACTGCAGCTGTACGCCACCCAGGACTACCTCGACCAACACCCGCCAATCCGCAAACCTGCGGATTTGGCCGAGCATCCGTTTATCAGCTACGTGGATGACCTGGCCTTCAGCTCGGAGCTGCTGTACCTGGCCAACGTGGTGCCCGGCGCCAGCGCCAGCCTGCGCAGTACCAGCGTGATCGCGCAGTACGTGGCGGCGCAGCAGGGCCGGTCGATGGCGATATTGCCGTGTTTTCTGGCGGCGCAGGATCCGCGCTTGTTGCCGGTGCTGGGAGAGCAGATTGCGATTACGCGGCAGTTCTGGATGTATTGCCGGGAGGATTTGAGGAAGTTGAAACGGATTACGTTGTTGTGGGATTACATCAGGGAGGTGACTGAGCAGAATCAAGGGTTGTTGATGGGGCAGACGCGGGAGATGCGGTTTGCAGGCTGAATGTGGGAGCTGGCTTGCCTGCGATAGCGGTGTATCAGCAAAAGCTATATCTACCGATCAACCGCCATCACAGGCAAGCCAGCTCCCACATATTGAATGCATTTCAGCTGGGGGAAGGTGAACCCGCTTAGTCTGCGATCACAACAATCGACACCCGGCGATTCTCGGTGCGGCCTGCTGTGGTCGTATTCGGCGCCACCGGCTCGCTGCTGCCCAAACCGCGCAGTTGGATGTTTTCTTCTTTCATACCCACGCGGGTCAGCACCTTGCCCACGCTCTTGGCGCGGCGCAGGGACAGCGCCACGTTGTAGGGTTCTTTGCCCGAGGCGTCGGTGTGGCCGTCGACACGTACGCGCTCGATGCCCGCGCCTACCAGGGCCTGGCCGATGCGTTCGACGATGTCGGTGCTGGGTTTATTGAGGGTTTCGATGTCGCTGCCAAACAGGACCTTGCCGGACAGGCCGAAGGCCCAGCCCTCGTCGGTCAGCTCGAAGCCTTGCTGCTTGAGTACGGCGACTTGCGCCGGGGTGAGCCCCTTGGGCGGGGGCGTCTGGCAGCCGCTGAGGGCCAGGAAGGCAACGAGTAAGGAAATAAATAAAACGCGTGTGTTAGCGAACAAGGGAATCAACTCCTGTGTTGAACGTTGACGACGGGATGCTCCGACTCCGCCGTTTGCTGGCCGCCTGAAGACAGGCGTTTGGCCTGGTACATCGCCGCATCGGCGGCGTTGAGCAAGGTGCCGGGAGTGGCGCCATGATCGGGATAAATGGCAATGCCGATACTGAGGGAGGTCAACACCTGAGTACCCCCTGGCAGCGAAATCGGCACGTCCATGCTGGCAATGATTTTATCGGCGATGCGATGGGCGTCTTCGGCCTTGTGCAGCGGCGCCAGCAATACCGCAAATTCATCGCCGCCCAGGCGTGCCACCAGGTCATCCTCGCGCAGTTGCGCACGCACGCGATCGGCAACAGCCACCAACACGGCATCGCCAGCAGCGTGACCGAAGCTGTCGTTGATGTCTTTGAAGCGGTCGCTGTCGAGAAACAGCACCGCCACCCGCTCGTTGACCTTGGCGGCACTACGCAAGGCGCGAATAAGCCGGCCTTCGAAGAACGCGCGGTTGGGCAGGCCAGTGAGGCTGTCATGGCTGGCCTGGTGGGCCAGGGTTTCGTTTTCGCTTTGCAGGTGGCTCTGCCAGGCCTCCATCTCGCCGAGCAGGGCGTTGAAGTCGCTGCCCAGGCTGTCGAGTTCGGCGATCTGCGCCGAGGGTACGCGGCGGTCAAAGTCTCGCTCGCTGCGCGCGGCGTGAGCGACGGCGGCCAGGCGTTGCAGTGGCACGGTGATGCCATTTAACAGACGCCGCGACAAGTGCAAGGCCACCCAGGCGCTGAGGGCGGTGCAGATCAGAATCCCGATCAGGCCGCTGAGCAAGAAGCGCAACAGGCTGCCACCGTGGCCGACCAGATGGATGCTGCCGACGGTTTGCCCTTGGCGCAGAATCGGCTGGCTGATGGGCTGTTCGAGCAGGGCGTGCGCTATTTGCAACTCGACCCGTGACAACATGCCGGTTTCCGGGCGAACCCAGCGCGCCAGCAGCTTGCCGTTGATATCGAATACTTCTGCCTGGGCCACTTCTTCGGTGGAGGCGATCAGGCTCAGGGCTTCGGTGGCCGCCGCGCTGTCGTTGAACACTACAGCCGCTTCCACGGTGTAGTTGATGGAGCGGGCGATCAGGTGCAGGTTGTGCTCGGCGTAAACCCGCAGGGCAAGTACGCCGAGCAGGGTCAGGGACACACTGGCCAGGGTGACCGCCACCAGCGCCAGAATCATATGCCCGCGGGCAATCACCGAGCGCAGGGTCGGCCGCACTTTATCGCGGCTCATGAGCCAGGCGCTCGACGGCGAGACAACTGCAACACACTGGGATGGATACGCACGCCGCTGCGGGCGACTGAATCCAGGTTGACCTCGAACGACACCTGCTCATCGCTGACGCGCAGGCAGAACAGGCTGCCCACCGTGCACTGGTCGCCCCCTTCGCTAATGCTGAGTACAGGGTGGCCAATCAATGAGGTAAACAGGCGGTTGCGTTCGTCGGGGGTGATTTTGCCGATGTAGACGGCATCGCAGGCATTGACGATATCCGGATGATCGACCAGCAGGCGCCGTACCAGCACTGGACGACCGGTGGCCTGGGTGGTGCCTTTGACCAGGTCATCGGTGTACTGAGTCGGCCCCACAACACACAGCCGCAATTGCGCAGGCTCCACCGGCCATCGCGCATAACTGAGAATGCCCAGGACGACCTGGGTGACCGCCTGGGCGCGCTGCTCGGCGAGGCTCGGCGTCTGCGCCCAGACGCGCGGTGCGAGCAGGCACAGAACCGCCACCAGCAACATCCGTCTCCAGCTCAAACTGCGCTCTGTGGGCGAGACAGCCACGTTCATGCAGCACTTCTCTCAGGTATTTTCCAGGGTGATGCCGCAACGATAGCACAGCGGCGGGAAACCCCATGCCGCACGGCTGACACGAGGCCTACTATTTTTTCAGAAAAATCAGACATCTGAATCAGAAATATTTCATGACCTATCAGTCAGTTTTTCAGGCACGGCGTCCAACTCCAGCATCAACCCGCTCAAACGCTTGACCTTGCGCCGTACCGCCTCCTCAAACACCCCACCGCGGGGCTCGATCAAGCTGAACCAGCGCTTGGCGCGGGTAATACCGGTATAGATCAACTCCTTGGTCAACACCGGGTTCAAAGCGTCCGGAAGGATCAGCGCCGTATGGGTGAACTCCGAGCCCTGGGATTTGTGCACGGTCATCGCATACACGGTTTCAACATCATTCAAGCGGCTGGGCAGCACAAAACGTACGCCGCCCTGGCCATCGTTACGTGGGAAGGCCACCCGCAGCACGTGGGAGCCGCCCTCGTTTTCGGGCAATTTCAACGCGATACCGATGTCGCCGTTCATCAGGCCCAGGCCGTAATCGTTACGGGTCATCAGTACCGGACGACCTTCGTACCACTGCTCGTCGCCTTCGATCAGGCGTACTTTGCGCAGGGCCGCGGTGATGCGCTGATTCAACCCTTCAACGCCCCAAGGGCCTTTGCGCACCGCGCAGAGCAGTTGGAACGCATCGAAGGCTTGCAGCAACTGTTGCGCCCAATACGTCCAGGCCGCGTCATCACGTGGCGTATCCAAGGGTGGACGTGCCGATTGCAGCAGATTCAGGTAGTAGCGATAGCCTTGGGCGCCGTCGCCCTGGCCGTCCAGCACCAGGCGCTCAAGGGCATAGTCATGCTCGCCCTTGAGGCTGACGCAAAACAGGTCGTCATGACGACCTGCGGCCAACAGCTGACGTGCCTGTTCGGCATTTTGCTGGTTGACCCAGCGCGCCAGCTGGCCGATGCCGCTGCCTTCGCCGAAACGACGTGAATAGCGCAGCATCACCACCTGCTGGGCCAGGGGATGGCTACCGTCGAGGTCTTCTTGCAGGCCGCTGGCACTGAGGTCTTCGCCGCTGACGGCTTGCAGCCATTGCCGAGTGTGCGGGCTGTACCAGCCGTCTTCGGCATCACGACACAAATCACCGAGTACCGCACCCGCTTCCACCGACGCCAATTGGTCCTTGTCGCCCAGCAATACCAGACGCGCATGGGATGGCAAGGCGTCGAGCAGGTTGGCCATCATTTCCAGGTCGATCATCGAGGCTTCATCCACCACCAGCACGTCCAACGGCAATGGATTACCGAGGTGATGCCGGAAGTGGCGAGTACCGGGACGACTGCCCAGCAGGCGGTGAACCGTGGTGACCTGCGTCGGGATTTTTTCCCGCACGCTGTCGGGCACTGTCAGCGACAGCACTTGCTGGCTGATGGATTCGGTCAGGCGCGCAGCGGCTTTACCGGTGGGCGCGGCCAGGCGAATGCGCAACGGGCTGCCGGACTCCACGGCGGGCGCCTGCAGCAACGCAAGCAGGCGCACTACGGTGGTGGTCTTGCCGGTGCCGGGGCCGCCGGTGACGATACTGAATGCGCCGCGGGTAGCCAGCGCACAGGCAAGTTTTTGCCAATCAATCACCCCATCCGGCGCCGGTTGGTCGAACAGGCGGTTGAGGCGTTGTGGCAAATCGGCAGCTGCGGGCTCCACGCTCGCGAGGCGCAGGCGCAGGGCGCGATCGATACGTCGCTCGTAGGTCCAGTAGCGGCGCAGGTACAGGCGTTTGCCGGACAACACCAATGGCCGGCTCTGGGCCACGTCGCTGCCATCGACCGCCAGCGCGACCAGTGGGCTGCCCGCCAGGGCATGGCACCAATGGGCACCGTCCAGGCCGTGCAGCAACTGCGACGGCAGCAGCATGGCGCCGGTGTGCAGGTCGCCTTCGGGCGGCAAAGACAGGGCGAAGTCCGGCGTCTTGAGGGTTTCGAACAGGTCCAGGCAGACGTGGCCATGGCCCAGTTGATGGCTGGTCAACGCGGCCGCCAGCAGCACCAAGGGATCGGCCTGGGCATCAAGCTCGTGCAGGAAGCCGACGAAGGCTTTGTCCAGGGCCCGCAACCAGCCACGCTCGACCCAACGCTCAAGCAACTGCACCAGGTCAGTGGCGTGACTCAGCGGTGCCAGCTCCTCCAGCGGTAACGGCGACAGGCTCATAGCAACACTCCTTGTTCCCAGACGGGCTCGACCTTGGGCGCAATTGGCTTGCCCTGGAACAACAGGTCCAGGCTTTCGATCAGCTCACGGGGCGGCCGGGTGAAATACGCCCCCTGGCTCACCGACTGGGTGCCACGCAGGAACAGGTACAAGGCGCCGCCGACGTGCTGGTCGTAGTCATAATCGGGCAGGCGTGCCTTGAGCTGGCGATGCAGGGCCAGCAGGTAAAGTACGTATTGCAGGTCGTACCGATGCTCAAGGATCGACTGCTCCATGGCTTGCTGGGTGTAGGCCGAATCGTCGGGGCCGAGCCAGTTGGATTTGTAGTCCGCCACGTAGTAGCGCCCCTCGTGTTCGAACGTCAGGTCGATAAACCCCTTGAACATGCCGTTGAGCAGCACCGGCTCCGCGGCCACACGGGAAACGCCGCCGTGGGTGTGCCGGCACACCAGCTTGTCGAGGGCGAGCACATCGACTGTGTGACTGGCGAACCAGAACTCCATTTCAATCTGGTACTGCTCAAGACCGCTGAGGGTCACGTGGTCGTTGTACAGCGGCAACGGCGTTTGCAACAGATGCCCCAGCCAGCCGCTGAGGGTGACGATCCAGCCTTCCCAATTGCGGCGGTTACAGCGTGCGCCCACGGCCTTTTCAATGGCCTCGGGCGTCACGTTGAAACCCTCTTCACCGGCCCACTCCAACAAGCCGTGGAGGAAGGTGCCTGGATTAGGCCCGCGTGGGAAACGGTGAATATCACCGCCGGACGCCACCACTTCCCGTGGTGCATCGGGGTCGAGGCGTTCGTCATCGAACAGCTTCTGGGCCTGCGGGCTTTCCGGCGCTTCGAGGCTGGCGGCGCTCATGCTGTCGCCAATGCGCAAGGCACTGTAGGAGGCAATCCACCAGTTTTCCGCAGCCTTGCGTTTGGGCAGCAACGGCGCAAGCAACGTCGCTTCATTGCGCGGCGGGTGAAACAGGATGTCCTGGATATCCGGCACAAGGCCATAACGGATGGCCGGGCAACCTTCCTGTAAATCCAGCAACCAGCGCGCCAGGCCGGTGGACTCGCCCAACGACGTCCCGCCCCCCAGCAAATACCCCAATGCCGACAGGTGCAAGACCGAGCTGCTGTTATTGCCGCGCTTGAGGTCGGCAATGCCCAGCCAGCACGCGTGTTTGGCGCGGGTCAAGGCCACGTAGAACAAACGCAGGTCTTCGGCCAGGCGCTCGTCATCGGCTTGGGCGATCAGCTCGGCCGTTGGCCGCAGGCTCACTTGGGACTTGCCGTGTTCATCGTGGTAATGCAGCGGCAAGCGACTGCCATCCACCGGTTTGGCCGAGCAGATGAAGGGCAAGAACACCAGGTCGTATTCCAGGCCCTTGGATTTGTGGATGGTCACCACCTTGACCAGTTGCTCATCGCTTTCCAGACGCAGGATCTGTTCTTCACCGGCCTGGCCCGACAGTGCCAGGTGTTCGGCCAAGTGGCGGATCAACGCCTGTTCACCATCGAGTTCCGACGCGGCTTGTTGCAGCAACTCACTGAGGTGCAACAGGTTGGTCAGCACGCGCTCGCCATCACTGCGGGCGATAAGGGTTTGAGGCAGCTTGAAGTCGTGGAGCAGGCGACGCAGCATCGGCAGCACGCCTTGGGTGCGCCAGATTGCGCGGTAGCCACGGAACTGCATCACGCGCGATTCCCACGCCAATTCGTCCTGGTTCAGACGCTCCAGTTCCGCCAGGGACAGGTTCAAGGTGACGCAGGCCAGGGCGGCGCGCAGCGGGCGCTCGACATCCGGCTCGGCGCAGGCCTTGAGCCAGGCCAGCAGGTCGTGAGCTTCCTGGGCGGCGAAAACCGAGTCCTTATCCGACAGGTACACACTGCGCACGCCACGGCTGGCCAACTCAGCGCGCACGGCCTGGGCTTCCTTGCCGTCGCGTACGAGGATGGCGATGTCTGACGGCAATACGCCCTTGAGGCTGCCCTCTTTTACAAAACCTGCTGTGCCTTGCTGCCCACCATTGAGCAACGCGACGATCTGTGTGGCGCAGGCCGCAGCCAAGTGCTGACGGTAAACCGCGGTGGAAATCGGCTGGTCGGTAGGCAGGTGCCACAGGTTCATGGCCGGCAACGGTTGGCCGTCAACCTGCAGGTGCTCGCTGCGGCCCTGGGACAGCACCGGGTGAAACGGCACCGGGTTCTCGCCGTTGGGCTCGCGGAACAGGAACGCACCACGGCCGGTTTCCGCACGCTGGAACACGTGGTTCACCGCTTCGACCATCGCATGGCTGGAGCGGAAGTTGGTGCCCAGGGTGTGATGGCGGCCGGTGGTGGACTGCCGGGCGCGCAGGTAGGTGTAGATGTCGGCACCGCGAAAGGCGTAGATCGCCTGCTTCGGGTCGCCGATCAAGAACAGGCCACTGTCCAGGTGGTTTTCGTCGATGCGGTAGATGCTGTCGAAGATGCTGTATTGCACCGGGTCGGTGTCTTGAAATTCATCAATCAGCGCCACCGGGAATTGCTCACGGATCACACTGGCCAGGCGCTCGCCACCGTCTGCCTGAAGGGCCGCGTTGAGGCGGATCAGCATGTCGTCGAAGCCCATTTCAGCGCGGCGACGTTTCTCTTCTTCGAAGCGTTTACCCACCCAGCCAGCCGCATGTTGCAATACCGCGGCGTCGGGCGTTGGCAATGCATCGAGGCTGGCTTTGAGGCCGGCCATCGCCTCGATCCCCGGGTGCTGCGGCGGTTCGCCCTTCCAGGCTTCGGCCATGCCCTCGGGCGTCAGGCGCGTGAAGCCGGTACCGATGTCCAATTGCTCCAGGGTTTCATCGGCGGCCCAGGCACTGATCTTTTCGAACCAGGGTTCGAAGTAGCGCGCTTGCATCTTGCGCCCATCGACCGTTTTGGCGGCGACGGCTTGCAGGCAGATATCGCGCAGCTCGGCCGCCCATTGTTGCCAGGGTGCCTTGAGGGTCGTCAGCGCGGCGCGACGCTCTTGCAAACAAGCGTTGATCAGTTCGGCCGGCTCGCGACTTTCGTCGGTGGGCCGCTCGCTGCCGAACAGCGCACGCACCCTTGGCATCAGCGCCGCGGGGCCGCCCCAATTGTTGCGCACCCAGTTGAGCGCATCGTCGTGCATCGGGTAGCAGAACAATCGCCAGTAATCGCGCAGCACTTCGCCCAGCAGGTCGCTATGGTCAGTTTCCAGGGTCTGGGTGAACAGGCTGCCACTGTCGAACGCATGTTCACGCAACATGCGCTGGCACCAGCTGTGGATAGTCGAGACGGCGGCTTCATCCATCCATTGCGCGGCGATGTCCAGGCGGTTGGCGCAGGCCGGCCATTGCTGCGGAGCGTATTGCTCGCGCAGGTCGGCGATCAACGCATCGGGCTGTTCGATTTCGTCGCGAAAGAAGCGCGCAGCTTCGGCCAGGCGGATGCGGATGCGTTCACGCAGCTCCTTGGTGGCCGCATCGGTGAACGTGACGACGAGAATTTGCGGCGGCAGCAGTTCGCGGCCGAAGCCTGACTCATCACCACCATGGCCGAGCACCAGGCGCAGGTATAACGCGGAGATGGTGAAGGTCTTGCCAGTGCCGGCACTGGCTTCAATCAACTGGCTGCCTTTAAGCGGGAATGCCAGGGCCAAGGGTTTGCCGATCATGCGCTGGCCTCCGCGCTGGAAAGCGATCGCCATGGTGCGTTGATGAGCGGGCGATACAGGGTTTCGCACCAGCCTTCGAATTCCTCACTGGCGACCAACGCCGCGTAGTCGGGAAATTGCCGCGTGAGAGCAGGCGTTTCGCGGCGTTCGCCGTCAGTGGTGATGCCATCGCCTTCGTAAGCTTTGCTGGCCGCGGCTTGGGCCTTGGCGGGGTCAGTTTGGCCGAGCCAGGCGAAAGCGGTTTTTACTGCAACGGGCAGCGGTGTGCTCATACCGGTGTGCCAAGCCAGCAGCAGGTTGCCGAGGATTTCCTGGGCAGTAGGTTTATCCAACGGCTCGAGCAGCAAGGTGTCGTCACTTGCTACCAGGCCGGTACTCAATGGCAGGCCACAGGCGCAGGCCACCACATGGTTGACCCAAGGGCGGATCAAGCGATGCCACTTGCGTGTCTTGATCGAGCCAATGCTATTGGGGATGGTGGTAACGCTTAACAGGCCGCCATCACTGCGGCGATGCAAGCCGCTGATCCAGCCTTCCAACTGAATGCCTCGATACTCAAAACTGATAGGTTCAGCGCCGGTATGTGGGGTCGGCCACAGCGCCAGAAGCTGTTGATAGCGCTGCACCAGGTCAGGCAACGGCTCGATCAACTCCTTACGCAGGCACTCACCGAAACCGACCATCGGCAACAGGCCGCTGCCCTGCAAACGCAGGGCTTGGGCGTTGAGGGCCTGGTCGAGGTGATCGGGGTGGGTCAGTGCAGCATTTAGCAGACTGTCGCTGAGGCTATAGCGCTGCAGTGCGTCGAGGACGAAGGGTTCTTCGTCAGCCAGAGGCACTTCTGCGGCTTCGAAGAATACTTTCAGACGCTGGCTGAAGAAATGTTTGACTGGGTTGCGCAAGAAGTCCTGCAACTGACCGAGGCTCAGGGGTTCTTCCTGTTGATGCTGCAGCAATACATTCGCTGGGGGCATGACATCCCGCGCTTCATGCAGCAATTGCCATTCGCGGGCGTAGCTGAACAGTGGATCGCTTTCATGGAAGTAGCGGGCGCTGAAGGGTTGGAGCGGGTGTTCCTGGGTCATTGCGTCGATCAGCGGCTTATCGCTGCCGGCGTGCTGCCAGCCGCTGGCGAGGTGGTCGCGCAACTGGCCGATCAATACCGAGGCAGGGCGATCGCTGTTATCGCGGATGCTGCGGCCAACCCAACTGATATAGAGCTGGTCGCGGGCCGAGAGCAGCGCTTCGAGCAGTAAATAGCGGTCGTCTTCGCGGCGCGAACGGTCACCGGGACGGTAGTCGCTGCCCATCAGGTCGAAGTCCAGCGGCGGTTGTGCTCGTGGGTAGTCGCCGTCGTTCATGCCGAGCAGGCAGACCAGCTTGAACGGGATCGCACGCATGGGCATCAGGGTACAAAAATTGACAGCTCCGGCGAGAAAGCGCTGGGACAAGCGACCCTGATCCAATCCGGCCAGCCATGCCTCACGGACGACCGTAAGCGGTAACTCGTCCTGCAAGCCAACGGATTCGCAGGTTTCCAGCCAGGTCTCTCTCAGTTGCTCAAGCTGGCCCAAGAGGTAGTCATCGTGCTCGCTGCTGGGCAGGAAGAACAGCTGCATCAAGCGTTGCAATCGCTCGCCCCACACCCTGGGAGCAGCCGGTTGTGATAACGCCTGATGGGCATCATTCAAGGCATCGAGCAGGGCGACCAGCGGGCCGATCAATGCCGCATCGAGGCCGCCGATTTCGTCGTAGGGCTCAATACCTTCACAGGCCATGCCAGTGCCGACTGCATAGCCCAGCAACATACGGCGCAGGCCGAATCGCCAGCTGTTTTGTTCCAGATCTGTGGGTAGACCCAAACCGACACGTTGTTCGGCGTTCAGCCCCCAGCGGATACCGGCGCCTTCGATCCAGCGATGCAGGGTGGGCAGGTCGCGCTCTTTGATAGCAAAACGCTCACGCAGGGCGGGAACGTCGAGCAGGTCGAGGATTTCACTGACGGGGAAACGACTGTCGGGAAGCTTGAGCAGATGTTCGACGGCGATCAGTAGAGGATCGCGGCCGCGTTGGCCTTGGTCTGTCAGGGTATAGGGGATGAAGCGTGGGTCATTTCGCTCAAGCTGGCCGAAGACCGCGCGGATGTGCGGCGCGTAGCTGTCGACGTCGGGAACCATGACGATGATGTCCCGAGGGCGCAACGTTGGATCGGCGCTGAAGCGTTGGAGCAATTGGTCGTGGAGGATTTCCACTTCGCGCTGGGCGCTGTGGGCGATGTGGAACCGGATGGACGTATCATGCTCCAGATCAACAGCGGGCCACAGTTCGCGGGTTTCATTCAGCGGGCGCAGTTCGAGGATATCGTCCTGCAGCTGGTTGAGCAGCGTGGTGGGTTCGCTGTCGCTGAACAGATCGATGCGCCCATCGCGAAATGCGGCGCGGTAGCTGTTGGGGTCATCGTAGCTGTCCAACAAACTGATGTAATCACGGCCCTGCTTGCCCCAGGCCGCCAGTAGCGGATGGGCGTGCTGGTGCAAGGTTTGGGGATCGATAGTGACCGGCATACCGGCTTTGCGCGCCTGGCGCTTGTATTCATTACGCAGTAAATCCTTGTCGGCGACGATGTCGGACCAATGATGGCGGCAAGGGTTATGTACACAGAGCAGGACCTGGCTGAAACGGGCCAGGCCAGCGAGGGCTTCCAGTGCTTGGGCCGGCAGTGATGAAATGCCGAATACAATCACCCGGGAAGGCAAGCCGGGCGGCGCTTGCTCAAGGCTGTTGATGCGCTCGATGAAGCGCTGGTGAACGCCTGCTCGGCTTTCAGCCATGCCCTCCTCTCCTACATCCAGCAGCAGCGCACGCCATAACTCGGCTTGCCAGCAGTTGGCAGGGTTGAGGGGCTTGGATTCGCCTCGACCATTGCGCAGTTGGTGCCGACCTGCGGCCCAGTCTTCCAGCCAATCAGCGCGGTAGACCTGGTATTGGTCGAACAAATCGGCCAGGCGCTCGGCAAGTTGGTAGCGTTTACGCAGGTCGGTGTCTTGAGTCAGGAAGCGCTGTAGGGGCTCAAAATGCGGCTGGCCAATCAGTTCGGGTAACAGGCGCATAAGACGCCAGGTCAGCGGGGCTTTATCGAGCAGGGACTTGGGTGGAATTTCATCACGGCCCAGGACCATGCGGTAGAGCTGCCACATAAAGCTGCCAGGCAGTTGCACGTCGATTGCTGCGGCAATGCCGCAGCCGCCCATATCATCTTCTTGCGGATCTTCAGCCAAGGCCAGCTTGAGCCATTGGGCGATGCCGTTGCTTTGTACCAACGCGATTTCGTTTTCCAAAGGCGCCAGTGGATAACGGCGCATCCAGCTGACCACCAGGCTGCGCAGTTCGTCCAGGCGGTTGCCGTGAACCACCATGAATCCAGGGCTGAGGGACGTCGCGTCCGGCATAACGGCTTCCTTGGGAAAAGCAAAATCGAGGGGTGGACTTTAGCACTGTGGTGCATGGGGCGGACACAGCCTGACAGCCGTGCGCGGATAGAGTGGACACTTTTCGACCGCCCAAAACAAAACCCC